>JBEKTF010000078.1:0-23399 GCA_049516355.1 Bryobacteraceae bacterium
CGATTGGCTTCCGCGCGCCTCCAGGACAACCGCCAGGCGCGGTATCCGGACATTGTTGCGAGACTCGTCCCGCTGGGACCACAAGATCTTGGGGCTACCTGAGTCAAGTGCATACCCAGTTTCACAAAATATCGGTAGCAGTTTCACCTGGAAATAAGGCGTCACGAAGCGGGAGCGACCGCATGTTTGCTTCAGCTTAACTTCCGGTTAAGCCAACCACCCGGGAGATGACCATATCCTGGTCTCCTCGTGCTGATTTGAGTTCCAGGAAATTAAGGAGTGCCATCTTCCTGAAGGGTGCTCTATTTCCCGGCCAGCGACGAATCAGAAAATTGTTCTCGTACCTTGAGAATCGACGCTCAAATCAAGGATTGGCTTCTCGGACGGCAATGGTAACGGAGGCGCTCGTCTGCAGTGCGCCGTCGGTGGCCACCGCTTGGAGCACGTAGGTTCCGGGCGCGGAGAAATGTGCGGTCGTGACCGCCTGACCGTTCGTGACCGCGATCGGCCCCACCTCGTCAAAGATCACTTTTGCAGGCCCTCGATACTCAAACCAAGTGACGGACAGCCCGGCTTTGGGACGCGCCTCGGCGTTGTTAGTCTGAGCCTGGGGAATCCCTCCCGGACGCGGCTGACGAGGAGCGCGCGGCTTGGGCAGGCCGTCGTCGGTGACCAGCGCGGTTAACGTGACCGGATTCGCCAGGTTCGCGGAAGCAACCGGGGCAATCGAAACCGATGGCGGCCGATTGGGGTCATCTTCGCCCGGACTCAGATTGCCGCGCGTCATGATCAAGCGCTCGAGAATTTCTTCTTCCGGCAAAAGCTGCGCATATGCCTTCTCTGTCCGGCCATGCGCTGCGATCGTCCAGACGAGTTCCTGCTGACCCCAATCCCTGGGGACCTGAACTCGAAAGACCCAGGGCTGCCGCCGCGGCAGGAAGTAGGTCGGCTGACCGCGATCCGGCGCGCCGGGTTCGAGCTTATTATCGGGACCGGCCGGAATCGCGAGTTCTTCTTTCCAGTTCCGGTTAAAGTAGCCGAAGACGAACGTGAATGTGCCATCCTTATTTCGCAGCCAGCCCTCATACACAGGCACGACGTCCTGCCCGGTGGAAAACTGCGTCTGGGGATTCACCGTCGGAAGCTGGACCTGCGCTCGGGCGGGCAGAAGCCCGCCGGCAACCAAAGCAGAGATCATGAAGTGGAAAATCGTTCTCATCAACGGCCCGATGGTCGTGTCCGTCTATTTTCTGGCCTGGGCGTTTCTCGCCTGAACGCGCTGCTCGAAGTCGGATTGATCCAAATAGACCAGACTGACCCACGCAAAGCTCATCTCATCAATGGTTCTCTGTCCATAACCAACCCAATTTTTTGCATTCGGGTTGTGCTTGTTGTTGTCGGTGTTGTCGTGCCAAGTGGTGATGTGTATGATCGTGCCTGCGGGCAGCAGCGGCGCCACCTCGTCGGCGTACGGGTAAGTGATGCTCCAGCCAAACTGGTAATCGCTGACGCAACTGAGCGTTTCGGTGCGGGCCGGCCCAGGACGCGCCGAATCCGGCCGAACATCCGGATAAATGGCCTCCATGCACTGCGCCTTGCCGCGCGTGTGGAAGTGCGGCTGAAACGCCGATATAAGCGCCGGCTTCTGTAAACGGAAGTAGCCGTCACTGCGCGCAATCTGGCCCGCGGGAATATCGAGATCGGTCACATCGCCCATATGCTGCGTAAACGCCACATATTTGGGCACCACGTTCTTCGGGTAGAACTTGAATCCCACCGAGACCTTAACCGGCGTTTCTTCTCCATACGGGTGCAGGTGGAGATTCAGATGGATCTGCGAACCGGCCCGGATCATGCGACCTGAATTCTCAGGGAACAGGTCGGCGTTCTTGCCCACCGCGTATTCGTTCAGGAACAGACCCACTGGATCCTCTTCCGGATCTTCCACCAGATTGGTGGTCGCGTGGTGGACAACCTTAAACCCCGAATCGGGCTTGGTCTCCACCGCCGAAATGTACATATCCTCTTTGAAGCCGGGGTCCAGGTCAATGTCGTAATACTCGTCGCCGCCCTTGGCTTTCAGCAGGTACGGCTTCGGCATGGTTATCACGAGATCGGGCTTCCCGATGTTCCACTTATCCAAATCGCTGAATTGGCGCGGCGGAGGCATGTCCGCCGGATTGCCTTCGAACGCGCCCTGGTCGACCCATTTTGAAATCGTCGCGATATCCGCATCCGTCAACGATGGATCGTCCTTGAATTTGGTGATGCCGACGTTGCGGTCGATGTGCCAGGGAGGCATCTGCCGGCGAACAACTTTCTCTTTGATGGAGCGGGCCCACGGCCGGGAGTCCTGATACGTCATGAGAGACATCGGCGCAATCGAACCGGGACGATGGCAGTTCTGGCAGGAACGCTGAAAGATAGGTACCACGTCTCTGGTGAACACGACATCAGCCGGTTTATCTGAGTCGGCGCCAAGCACGACTGCCACCGGCACAACCCACAAGATCGCAAAGTCCAGGCGCATGTTCACCTTCCTATCGCCACAAGATTTCTTGTCGTGAAGTCTATTACGAGGAATACCCAGAGTCAATCTGGTCAGCACGGCCCATGCCGTTCATTTCACTCTTCTGAATCTGGCATGCGTGAGGCCAATCTCGCTCGCTCGGACGCGCAACTCCTGGATAACGGCACATCCGGATAGTACCTGAGCGGAGCGTTATGGACAGATATCGGCAGGTATTTGTGTGGGTGGCCGAGCAGTTCCTGGACGGAGGAGCAAACGTATCGGATTTGGTCGAACCTTGATGAGCGCGGCCCTGAGGCCTGTAAATAAAGTTCCCTGGCAAGTCTCAGATGGCGTTTCAACAAGTGCGGAACAAGGGTCGACCGAGTTGTTTCCGCGATTCCGCGCCGCCGAACCTACTTCGCCTTACGCTCCTGGTCCAACTGACCGAGATAGGTCTTCTCCAGCCGCGCAACCTCCGCCTGAAATCCCTGTGGATCGACAAAGCGGTCCGGATTATACGAATCGCCGGGTTGGTACTTCTGGTGGAGTTTGAATTGCCCGGCGTGAGAGGCCAGGAAAACATCGATTTTGATTTCCTTCTGATCGTGGAAGGTGCGTGCGTAATCCTGGACGATATTCGGATATTGTGGCGACTTCAGAAGCTCGACCCCTTCATTGATGGCGCCCATGTTCATGATCCCCACACGGTACGTTTTCCCGTTCTCCTGGACGTTGAAGGTGAAGCTCGTGGCTCCCTTGGTGTGTCCGGGGTGGTGATGCGCCGTCAGCTCCATTTCGCCCAGCGTCAACTTGTCGCCGTCCTTCAGCGGCTGGTCCACCTTGACGGGCAGGTAACGGAGCCCGCGCCCTTCCGGAAAACGGAAATCGATGTTACCGCCGCTTTCGAGCATGGGAACGTCCTCCTGCTCCATCAGCATCTTCGCGCTAGTCAGCTTCTTGAAGTCCGCCATGCCGCCCACATGATCCCAATGGCCATGCGTGGCCGTCAGGATCTTGATGTCGGAGACCTTGAACCCGAGCGTTTCGATGTTGGACCGGATCATGGGCACGGAAGTGCCGATTCCCGTGTTGATCAGGATGTTGCCTTCCGGCGTCACGATCAGGTAGCAGCCCAAGTCCCACGTGCCGACATAGTAAACGTTGGCGATGATGTGAAACGGAGGAAACGGCTTCTCGTATCCCTCGTTGGTAACCGGAGGTGGCGTGAAGTTGACGGACTGTGCGAACGTGGAAATCGCCAGAAGCGAGAAAATAATCAGTCGCGGGGTCATCGGTTGATCAGTTTAGCGGCGTCGCCTCGCGAAGTCCAGCCGGGAGGCAGCGACGGCTGCAGGGGAAATGGGTGCGTAGCGAATGCGGATCAACCGGCTTGGCCCGTGCGATCGGGGGAGCTGAGCCTTTAGGCGGCGATATCAACGAATATCGCTATCTATTTTCGATTACACTCGCGGCTGAACTTCTCCTCGTCTCAACCTTACGATTCGTCCACACCTTCCTGGGTGTCGCAGGCTTCCTATCGGAAGCCGGGAGGAAAAGTGTTTGTATAGACGGCCCTCAGGCTTTGAGTAAAGCCTGCACATACTCAGGCTTCAAGGGAAGTCGCCGGGCAATCTTCCCTGTTGCGTCAAAGAGTGCTGCGGCGATCGCGGGCGCAGCAAGGGCGTTCGCTGCCTCCGATCCGCCGCCGTAGCTGCCAACCTCCGGCCGGTTGAGGAGCACTACGTTGATCTCAGGAATATCGGCCATCTTGAGGATCGGGTACGTGCGCCAATCACTGGACGTGACTCCGCTCTCGTCGAATGTTGCCTCCTCCAGCAGCGCGTGGCTGATCCCCATCACCGCCCCGCCTTCAACCTGCCGCTTCAACTGCATTGGGTTGACCACGATGCCAGGGTCTACCGCGATCGTATACTTCTCGACAGCAATCGCGCCCGTGCCGGGAATGACCGCGATCTCGCACACGCTCGCCCAATAGGTTCCCGAGCGGAACATCACCGAGACCCCACGGCCACGCACCGGCGTGGCGCCGGTCGACACTGGATTGGCACTCGGCGACGGTCGGGCCTCCCATCCTGACGCTTCCCGGACCGCTTTGAGCACGCCGATCACGCGCTCCTCTCTGGAGTGGTCAATCCGGAACTGGATTGCGTCTATGCCAGCGAGCGCCGCTGCCTCACTGATCGCCAGCTCGCGCGGGAAATTCTGCTGGAACTGTCCCGGAGTTCGCATGCTGTGATCGCGTATTCCGATTGAGAGCGGCGATGCTTTCTGGCCCAGCTGGAATGTGCCGTGACCGCGTTCCAGCAGAGTCGCAACGCCGTCGTACACCCAGGGATCGGAAAGCCCGTTGACCGTCGAGCCGATGAACTCTGCTTTCTCGTCAGGGGCCGCCATCGTGGGCAAACCGGCAAGCACAGCGCCGACTGGCCGGTCATCCTGCATCGCGGGCATGTAGTGGTCCACTTGATACGCGATTATCTTGCCGTTCGCGTCCAGCCCGATTTCGACGTCCGAGAACGCAGCCGGAGACTGCGTTGACCACTGCAAGTCCTCGGGCCGCATCCACTGCACGCGCACGGGTCGGCCAACGGCCTTCGAGAGGATGACCGCTTCGTCTTCCGCGCCTGCATTGCCGCCGTTCGACCTTCCGTAGTGGCCGGCGCCGGCGAACGTGCGCACGACGATGCGATCCGGCGAGGAGCCCAGCATCTGTGCGATCTCGCCTCGCAACGCCTGTGGATTCTGGTTGTGTGTATAGATGTGCACCGTCCCGTCCGGACGAGCGTCGGCCAGTGCCATGGTCGGTCCGATCGGTGCGTGTTTCATGAACGGAAGCTCGTACGTAGCGGAGAGCTTCCTAACGGCCCCCGCCAGTGCGGGCGCGATGTCGCCTCTGGTCTTGTCGCTCTTCGTGACCTTCGTCGTGTTCCAGTCGGCCTCTTTTCTCAGGTAGTTGAACAGGTTGGCGTTGCCAGGCAGACCCTTCCAGTCCGTCCACTTCGTGTCCCCCGCCACCTGCTGCGCGGCGCGGATGGCTTCCCATTCCGTGGGCGCAACCACTCCGACGAGATTCCCTTTCACGACGACCTGCGCATTGGGAAAGCGCGTCTTGTCCAATTTACCGGCGGATACGAGCGTGGAGCCAAGCGTCTTCGGATGCACCATGCGAGCGTGCAGCATGCCGGGGAGCCTTACGTCGGTCGCCCATTGCTCGCGAGCGGTGACTTTAGATGAAGTGACGCTGTTCCGAAAGGACTTGCCGATAATGGTGTACTCACTCACCAGCTTCAGTGGAGGGTTACCCGTGACCGTCAATCCCATAATGCTGGTCAGGCTGCCGCTCACGGGAATCGTGAGCTTCAACTGCTGCCCCTTCACGAGATCCCCGTACGACATGCTCTTGCCGCCGCCCGAAACGATGCCGTCCTTCACGGAGAGACCGCTTTTCGGAACGCCGAGCCGCTGCGACGCCAGATCCAGCAGGGCCTGATACGTATAGGCCGCCGCTTTGCGGATGTTCGGCGTTCCGCGGCCGAGAAAATCGAAGGCGCCGCTACCGTCCGGCGTGCGGTCGGTGTCACCCATGACTACAGTGGTGATGGCTTCGAACGGCGCACTCAGTTCTTCGGCCACAATCTGCCGGTACGCTGTGAACGTAGTGCTCTGGCCGAAATCGCTCTTGCCCGTGCGAATCAGGATCGTATTGTCGGGGTGAATCTCAATCCAAGATCCGGGGAGCGTGGCGTCGAGCGTGTTCCTGGAGCCTGCAGCCTTGACCGATTTCTTCCACACGCCGGCGCCGACAACGCCGAAGCCAACGAACAGGGCGCCGCCCGCTTTGACTAACTGACGACGTGTCAGAGTGGCACCAAATACGCTGATTGGTTTTTCCTTCGGGATCGCCATCTCTTACCTCGCTTTCGCCATGACTGCGGCAGCGCGCTGCACGGCTTGGATGATTGCGGTGTAGCTCCCGCAACGGCACAGATGCGCCGATGGGCCCGACGTCGTAAACGCCTCTTTGATTTCTGCGACGGTCGGCGTGGTGACGCGCTCAAGCAGCTCGGTCGCCTTGATCATCATGCCGTTCTGACAGAAGCCGCACAAAGGCGTCTGCTCCTCGATCCACGCCTGTTGAACGGGGTGAATCGTCTTCTCGGCGTCAGCCTTTGACAGGCCCCTCTGCTGTGCCCACCTTGCGGGGAGCCCTTCGAGAGTCGTGACTTCCTTGCCAACCGCAACCGAGAGAGGTGTTACGCACGAACGGATTTCCTTGCCGTCGAGCAGGACCGAGCAGGACCCGCACTGCGCCAGTCCGCAGCCGAACTGCGGTCCGGATAGTTCGAGATCATTTCGGAGGACGTAGAGGAGCGGGGTGTCGTTGGGAGCCTGGATCTCACGCCGGACTCCATTGACCATGAGGGTGACCATGAAAACTCCCTGGGGAACGTGCTGCCGGTTTCGGGTTCATTTTATCAAAACCTATAAACCGTACTGTCAATGTCAAGGTAATCACGTTCAGAGCGCCGGGCTGCTGCGCAGTAACCAGAAAGCCAGTAGAAACCAGGCGGCGAGAAACGCCAACCCACCCAACGGAGTGACGGCGCCCAAAGTCTTCACTCCGCTCAAGGCCAGCACATAGAGGCTGCCCGAGAATAGCAGGATACCCGCCAGGAGCAACGAGCACACCCACGTTCCGGCGGATTGCGAGATTGCACCGATGCGCGGCAGAATCGAAACGACCAAGAGTCCCAGCGCGTGAAAGAAGTGATAGAGGACGGCCTTTTCGTATACGCCCAGCGAATAGTCGTCCAAACGCCCCTTCAGGCCGTGCGCACCAAACGCGCCAAGACCCACAGCAAGGCCCATCAATACCGCCGCTGTAGCGCTCCAGTTCATGCAGCCAATTCTACTCTTCATTCACGGCACGCAAGCCGGCCAATGCTTGCGTTGCAGGGTGAAAAGTGTGGCCGCCTACCGCGCGGTTTAAATTCGCGCACCAACGGCGCGGCAGCCCACGCAACGCGGCGTTAAGAGCACAGATATCGGCATGTATTCCGATCACTGCGGTCGACCAATCCCGGCAGGTGGCTCGGAGCACTTCTACGGGTCGCGCGTGCTACGACCAAGTGGATCGTGGACGGAATGCGCGTTTTTCATTCCCTATTCACTTTTGATCGGCTAAACTTGGCTGAATCAGGAACATGCCATTTTTTCCCGATGATCGGCGGCCTTGATAGTAGTGCGCAGATGAAGCTACGGGTTGAATGCTACGCGGGCGGTAGAGCGGACGAGCGTCCCGTTCGGTTTGAGATTGGAGAACAAGTCCGGATGGTGGAAGAATTACTCGACCAGTGGTATGGCCCTGGCGATTCGTTCTTCAAAGTGCGTGCCGATGACGGAAACCTCTACATCCTGCGTCGAGAAGGAGTTACGCCCGAAGGAACCTGGACTCTGGAGTCGTTTCGCGCACTGAAAATCCAAAGGTCGAGAACTTCTGATAACAGCGTCACGTAAAATGCATTGATTTTTTGTGGCGCCTGTCCGTCCCCAATCCGATAGTTGACGGAATGCGCGTAATCCAGGCACTACCCACCTTTTGATCGGCTGAATTGAATCCTGCATACGCCGCTCCACCGGTGCAGGACTCCACTATTACGAACGCCAGGCCGCGCCAACTGTCGTCGCCGCCCGGAAAGTCTTCACGACTTGTGAAAGACCGGTTGCAAGCCGTAAACGGGTGTCGGGATTCTCACGTAACGCGCGGTCAGTTGCAGCGCCAGGAACTGGGAATAATGGCGGGACTGATGCAGGTTGCCGCCGTGGAACCAGAGTCCTTCCTGCTGCGTCGGCTTCCACATATTACGCTCTTCTCCCTCCCACGGGCCAGGGTCTTTCGGCGTGTTCGAACCGAGCCCCCAGACTTTGCCTACCTTATCCGCGACCTCCTGACTCACGAGGTCGGCAACCCAGCCGTTCATTGAGCCGTAGCCTGTCGCGTAAACAATGACGTCCGCCGGCAGTTCCCTGCCATTGTCCAGATACACACGGTCCCGGCCGATCTCCTGGACCTGCCCGGCGACCAGCTTAATCTTGCCGTCAATAATGAGCTGCGAAGCGCCGACGTCGATGTAATAGCCCGATCCCCGCCGCAGGTATTTCATGAACAGCCCGGACTCGTCCGCCCCGAAATCAAGCTGGAAACCGGACCCCTCCAGGGCCTTGTAGAAATCTGCGTCCACCTCGCGGATCTTGTCGTAGATCGGCTTTTGGAACTGATTCATGATCCGATACGGTATGGATGCGAAGATCAGATCCGCTTTCGCTGTCGTCATCCCGCTCTGTACCGCGCGTTCCGAATAAAGCTGGCCCAGGCCGAATTCCATCAGCGAGTCTGAACGGACAACGTGCGTGCTCGACCGCTGCACCATCGTCACGTCCACGCCGGCTTCGAAAAGCGCGGCGCAAATGTCATGCGCCGAATTGTTCGAGCCGATTACGACGACTTTTTTGCCGGCGTAGCCGTCGGGGCCGGGGTGCTGCGAGGAATGATGTTGTTCGCCTTTAAAAGTCTCCATGCCTTTGAAGTGAGGCACGTTCGCTTTGCCGGACATGCCCGTCGCAAAAACCAGGTGTTTGGGCCGCAGCGTGATCTCCCGGCCCTCGCGCTCCACCTCAACGGTCCATTCCTTTTTCGTCGCTTCGTAGCTGGCACGTTTCGCCGTGGTCCTGGTCCAGTAATTGAGCTCCATCACCCTGGCATACATCTCAAGCCAGTCGCCCATCTTGTCCTTGGGCGAGAACACTGGCCAGTTCCTCGGAAAATCGATATAGGGCAGATGGTCGTACCAGACCGGATCGTGCAGGCACAGCGTCTTATAACGCTTACGCCAGGAATCGCCGGCGCGCTCGTTCTTCTCCACGATAATGGTCGGCACTCCCAGTTGCCGGAGCCGCGCGCCCAGCGCGATGCCGCCCTGGCCGCCGCCGATGATGACCACGTAGGGTTGCGTCTGGAATCCAAGCGTCGCCGTCTCTTCGTCGCGTAGTTCCTTCCAGGTCTTTGCGCCGGGTTTCACCCCGTGCTTCGCCCCCAGCGGACGCGTGAATCCGGCCTTCTCCTCGTAGCCCTTTAATTCGACCATGGTGGTCAGCAGCGTCCGCATCTGCCCGTCCTGAATGCGGATCAGGCCATAGCCGCGCGCCACATCGGTCTGGAATGAGATCCACGCTTCGAAGCCATCGGCGCTCTCGGTGACCGTCTCGCCGTTGGCGAGCCGCCAGTCATGGGGGTTCACGCGCCCGAGGCAGGACGCCAGCATTTCACGCACCTGATCCCGGCCCTCCATCGTCCGGATATTCCAGGTGAAGGCGACAAGGTCACGCCAGTAGCAGTCTTCTGCGACCATACCGGCGACAGCGGTTGCATCCCGCGCGGTCAGCGCGGCTTCGAATTGGGCCAGAAAGGTTTGGGCTCGCGACATGGGGATCAAGTCAAGCATAGCTGCCCTGATCCCCACTACTGCCTGCAGAACCGGACCCGGCATTCGAGCGCTGATTCTCTATGGAAACGTTTTTCACAGTACCCCGGCAAGCCCGATCAGAGCGTCTCGCCCAAACAAACACTTACAACTGTCACCGCTGCGGCCAACGCATTCTGGCGGTCGTGCCATCCGAGCAAAATGATGTTCCCCAATCCGATCGTAATGGACGGAATGCGCGTCGCTCAGGCACAATCCGAGTCGTCATGGGGTAACCCCAGCTGAGTCCACAACGTGCTCTCTCACGGACGCCGACGCCGGCCCTGCTGCGATCTGCTGATCCCGGACTCGTCGGCCCGGCAGAAGGTCCTCTATCCTCCATTCCGGCTTGCGCATCAGATACAATCGGCGGGACAAGGAGGAAGCGGCATGCCCGAGAACGCTTTCGCGAAAGCCGAAACCACACCGCCCCAAGCTCAACTGATTCAGATGGCCGTTCAGATGATGAGAGGGCATCTAGGTTCGCGTCTTCTTTACGTTGCTGCCAAGCTGAGTCTGGCCGACTGTCTGGCCGAGGGGCCCAGAACCGCCGAGGAACTCGCCGAACAAACCGGAACACATGCACCCTCGCTCTACCGCGTCATGCGGGTGCTGACCGATCTGGGGCTATTCACCGAGGACTCGGCGCGCCGCTTTTCTCTCACCCCCCTGGGCGAGGCGCTCAAAACCGGCGCACCGGGTTCAGTCCATGGGCCCGTGATGGTTGCGACGGGCGACTCGATATCGGGCGCAATAGACAATTTGCTCTATACGGTTCAGACCGGAAAGCCCGGATTCGAAAAAGCATTCGGTATGCCGTTCTTTGACTGGTTAGGGAAGCACCCGGAGGAAGCGTCCCGGTTCAGCGAGACCATGGTGAGCTATCACGGAGCGGAGCCTCCTGCCGTGGCCTCGGCATACGACTTTTCCGTGTTCGAGACCATCATCGATGTGGGTGGAGCAACGGGCAATCTTCTGGCCGCGATCCTGGCCCGGTATCCTGGGCCGCGGGGCCTGCTCTTCGACATGCAACATGTGGTTCGAGACGCGCCAGCGTTGATTCAGGCGCATCGACTGGCCGGTCGCATCAGCATCGAAGCTGGCAGTTTCTTCGACTATGTCCCTGCCGGTGGCGACGCTTATCTGCTCTCCCATATCATCCACGATTGGCGAGAGGACCAGTGCCTGACCATTCTCGGCAACTGCCGCCGTGCGATGAAACCGGGCAGCCGGTTGCTGATTGTCGAAATGGTGGTTCCCTCCGATGAAGCCCCGCACCCGGGCAGGAGGAACGACATCGGAATGCTTGTCTTGACGGGAGGGCAGGAACGGACCGAACCGGAGTACCGCGAACTGCTCGACAAAGCGGGTTTCCGGATGGTACGGGTGGTGCCGACCGAATCAGCAGTGAGCGTCGTTGAAGCCTTCCCCGCCTGATCTGGATAGAGCAGACTGGATATGCGCTCGTAGGCGTTTGCCGATTGGGAACGGTTGGTCAGCCTGTCCGTCCCCGATCCGATCGTGGACGGAATGCGCGTCATCCAGGCGCTATTCGCTCCTCGATCAAGTAGACTGGACTGAATCGATAAGGCGAGGGAGACCTGACTTTAATGGGCGTGAAGTTGAATACCCGCCACGTGGGCGACGTAATCGTTATTGATGTTTCGGGCCGAATTACTCTCGGCGAAGGGTCGAGCGCGATATGCGACGAGGTACGCAACTTGACAGCCAGCGGAAACACGAAGATCCTGCTAAATCCGGGAGAAGTTCCTTATATCGACAGCAGTGGCATCGGTGAGCTGGTTGCAGGCTTCACGTCGGCGGCGAAAGCAGGCGGCACCATGAAACTGCTGAACCCGACCAAGCGCGTGAAGGAACCTCTCCCAGATTTAGCGGTCTCTGACCGCGTGGAAGATTTCCTTTTGTAGCCGAACTTACGCCGCGCTGCTTTGCGATCGAACGTCCATTTGATTTTGACGCGGGCACTGTTCATGCGGCGATTCCAGGCGCGGGTTTCCCGGTGCAGCGTCGGCAGATCGGGGATTCTCCGGCTGCCGAGGCATTGTCGGGACATAATGCCGATTTCGATTTCTGCCTGATTCAGCCAGCTTCCGTGAGTGGGCGTGTAGTGTACGGTGAAACGGTTCCAGACTTCGGTGCCGATCTCGTCGCCGAGCAGATCCGTCAGGGATTTGCGGCGATGGATGTTGAGGTTGTCCAGGATCAGGTGTATGGTCGTGGCTGCAGGGTACTGAAGGGCAAGGTCGAAGGCCACTTTGGCAAATTCGATTGCTGAGCGATCCGGCGTGGCGAAGGTGAAGTGCCGACCGGCCTTCGGCTCCACCGCGCAGAAGACAATGGCCGTGCCGCGGCGTTCATATTCGTTGTCCTGTCTGGCCTCTCGGCCTGGTTTGACGGGGGAGGCGGGTCGAACGTCGGCGTGCAACGTGACTGGCTTCTCGTCCAGACAGACCACCGGCTCCTGCGGATCATAAGGCCGTTCATAGACCTCCAGAACGTCCTCCATTTTGGCGATATAGTCCTCATTGAGTTCGCCCACGCACCACATTTTTTCCCCGCCACGGCTTGAGGTCGTGGTGCAGGAGCAGAACCCGGATGGTCTCTCTGCCTACGCGCGGGACCAGCCGGCGTTTGACGGCTTCCTCTGCTACAAGCCGCACCGTCCATCGAGCGCGGCCTTCTGGCGGGTCACTGCAGACCATGGCGATGATGCGTTGCTTCTGACTGTCCTCCAGCAATGCCTCGGCGCCGGGCCGCTCCTTCTCATAGAGCGCCCGTTCGAGTCCGCCTTGCCGGTAGCGATGGCCGATCTTCCGAATCGCCTGTGCAGTCAAGGGCACCATGCCTGCAATCTGCGGTGCACTGACCCCTTTGGCTAGTTGCAGAAGGGCGACAGCCCGCAGAACAACCCTCACCTGCTGAACACCGCCGCTCAGCAGTTTCTGTAATTCCTTCCTGTCTTTGGTTGTGACCTCGATGCGTAATGCAGCGCGCGCCATACCTCAAGTATGGCGCAAGATATTTCTGATTGGAATTGTTTTATTAGAAATTCTTCAGGCGGTCAAAGACCTAGTGAGGGCTCCGGGACCACTTCGGCCGTAATCCGGCCAGACGGGACTGTGCAGTGTTATCAACCGTATGGTGTAGAAGGTCTGCTGATTGCTGAGGTTAATCTAAGCCTCGCAACAGGTCTGCTTGCTTCGCGCTGCCGGACGTCTGCATGTTGAAAGAAGTGCGCAGACCCAGTACCGGTCGTCAGTTCAACGAGCGTCTGTTGGATCACCAGTTCGGCTTAGGCTGATTGCGAACTCAACTGGCTTACAAGCTCTCGCTATAGTGAGGACGAATGAGCCAGCGACCGGTAATTATAGTAACGGGAGGAGGCCGCGGGATCGGTGCGGCCACTGCAAAGCTCGCGGCTGCACGTGGCTACGCGGTTTGTCTCAACTATCTTCAGGGCCGCGAACCCGCGGAAGAAGTGGTCCGCTGCGTCGCCACCAGGGGCGGTCAGGCGATTGCAATTCAAGCTGACATCAGCTCCGAGGCAGACGTGGTGTCGCTCTTCCGGCAAGTCGATTCCCGGTTGGGCCGTGTTTCCGCTCTCGTAAATAACGCGGCTACGCTTGAGCGTCAAGCGCGGCTTGATTCAATGGAGGCTTCGCGAATCGAGAGGATACTCGCCGTCAACGTGGTGGGATCGATGGTCTGCGCTCGCGAAGCCGTGAAACGAATGTCGACCAGACACGGAGGCCCCGGCGGAGCAATTGTGAACGTCTCTTCTGGTGCCGCGAAGTATGGTTCGCCCGGCGAATACGTTGATTACGCGGCCAGCAAGGGTGCTATCGAAACGTTCACGGCAGGTCTTGCGAGGGAAGTTGCCGAAGAAGGCATTCGCGTCAATGCAGTCCGCCCGGGGTTCATCTATACCGGATTGCATGCCAAAGGGGGCGAGCCCGAGCGTGTTGAAAGGGTGAAGACGCTGGTCCCAATGCAGCGGGGTGGTCAACCCGAAGAGGTCGCAAACGCCATTCTGTGGCTCCTGTCCCAGGAAGCCTCCTACGTGACCGGTACTATCATTGACGTGTCGGGCGGCAGGTAGTGCGGAGGACGCTGAAAACCGTTGGGGACGCCGATTCAGTAACGAGCAGTCAGCAAGTGTAGAGAACCCGGCGGTCCCGCGCGCGAGACGTTAAGAGCACTGTTATCGGAAGGTATCTCGGAATTTGGTATGCCCGTCCTTCGGCAATTGCGTCACATCGTTATGCGCCCGTTTTCATCCCGCAAGCCCTGTGGGTCGTAGCGGGGACACTGGTGGTGCCAAGACCAAAGCATTGATCACAAGAGAAACGAACCCTCATTCGGTATATCCTCCGCTTCACGAGCATGTGAAAACGCCCGAAAGTTTCGTCACTTGAACACTCGTACTGAACTGGCGCGCTTAGCGGACGGTCACGTTCACCGTCCCGAACGTCCAGCAGCACTGCTCGCCGCCACCACCGTCGCCGGAAAGATCATTGACGACCAGGTGCAGCGTGTAGTCGCCAGGAGCGCTGAAGGTAGCCGTCGTGGTCGCTTTGCCGTTGAAAACGGCGGCACCAGCGGTCTTTTCGACAAACGGGCGCTCGGGTGAAAACTTGACAGTGCCGGGGCCGCGGTACTTGCTCCAGCGGACGGTCACCGGGGTCGCGATGCTGCGGGGGGCTGCACCGGAGAGCGTGGTCCACTTCGCGTCATCGGCGACCCAAGCGGTGAGAGTAAGCGGCGTTCCGACACTGGCAGTGCGCTGCGCGGTGAGACCGAGCGGTCCCTGAACCGTGGGACCGTTGTCTTCAAAGCTCAGAACGGGTGGCGTGTTGCCGACGGCCTCTTCGCGGAACGGCGAGATCTCCCAATCCGGCTTGAGACTCATGGGGATGTTGGTGCTTTTGCCGTTGGCGACGACGGTCCATGTGAGCCTGACGTCGCCGAAACTGGCTGGCACTTTGATGGCGAACATGCCGTACATGCGGCCGGGGAAGAAGTGGGTGGGCTGGCCGCGATCGGGCCCGCCAGGTTCGATGCGGTTTTCGGGGCCGATCGGGATATCGAGTTCCTGGCGCTGGTTGCGATTGAAATAGCCGAGCAGCAGAGTGAAGGTGCCGTCGGAGTTTTTAAACCATCCTTCAAACGCGCCGGTGATGCTGGTGCCGGCATCGTGCAGCGGCTCGGCGGGGATGGCTTGAGCGAGAGCGGGGGCGCAAAGAGGCGAGGCGGCCGCGAGAACCAAGGCCGCGAATCCGGGTAGTTTGAGGTAGTTCATCGTTCCGCGGTCTGCTGCCTGGACTGATGCGCCGCGACCCACTTGTCGTAATCTTCGTCCGAAATATAGGTCACGTTCATCCACGCGTGCGCCATCTCGTCCACTGTGCGGTCGCCGTAGCCGACCCACTGATCGGGATCCGGATTGAACGGATTGTTCCGCGTGTTGTCGTGCCAGGCGGTCACGTGGATGATGGTGCCTTTCGGCAGCACGGGCGCAGCATCTTCGGCGTAGATATAGTTGGTCATCCAGTTGAAGTTGAAGTTGCCGACGTAGCTCAGCATCTGCGTGGCGCCGTCGGGCAGGATGGCTTCTACCGCCATGGCCTTGCCGCGAAGATGCATATGGGGCTGGAAATTATCGATGCGGGCAGGCTGCTTCAGCACGGTAAATCCCTGCGTTTCGGCAAGCGTGTTGGGCGGAATATCGATCACGCGGCCAGGCTTGCCGGCGAAGCTGCCGGGAACGCCGGTGAAGCCGGTGAGGTAAGTGCGGTACTTCGGCTCCTGACCTTTCGGATACAACCAGACACCGAGTTCCACGTGATCGCGGATATCTTCGCCGGCGGCGTGGAGATGGATGTCCCAGGAGACTTTGGCGCCGGGGAGCAGAAGCTTGCCCGTACCGGCGGCATACTCGTCGTAGGCCTTGCCGATGGCCCATTCCATGAGGAAGCCGCGGCGGCCAGCCTGGGAATCGAGGCTTTCGGGATCGTCCTGATCGAGATAAGCCACCGCGTGGTGCGTGATCTTGCGGCCAGCGAGGTTGCCGGGGCGGATCTCGACGGCGCGCACCCAGCGAGGCTCAGTGATGGGCACATCGTTGGTAGGGCGCCACCAGACGTCCTGCCGGTGGGCGGCCATTGTGTATGGTTCGGACTTGATGATCAGGTCCGGTTCCCCGAGAGTTTTGGCGGCCTGCCAGGCGTTGTCGGTGGGCCACTTGCGGGCGGCTGGCATGTCTCTCGGGTTACCCTGCAGGGCGCCGGCATCGACCCAGCGAACGATGGTGTTGACCTGCTCGTCCGACAACGAAATATCGTTTTTGAATTTCTGGACGCCGACGTTGCGGTCGATGTGCCAAGGCGGCATCTGGCGTGTGATGACGCGCTGGCGAATTGATTTGGACCAGGGGCGCACTTCTTCATACGTGACGAGCGACATGGGGGCCATGGAATCCTTGCGGTGGCACTCTTCGCACTTGGCCTGGAAGATGGGCGCGACGTCTTTGGTAAACGTGGGAGCGGGAGCAGTCGGAGTCTGAGCGAAAGCGCCGTACGCGAGAAGAGTAACCGGCAAAACAAAAACGGCGAACGGCTTCATGGGCGCTCCTCTTGATAGATGGGCCTGACGGCTGACGACAACCGGGCCGAACTGATCCAGTCTCAACTTATATCAAAAAGCATAGCGAATTGCGACCGGCGAGCGACCCCGGCTTAGGGAGACTATCATCAACACCCGCCATCTGCGGGCCATTTCAGCGCATTCTGTTCGTGAAAGGCGATGTCGAAATGGTCTCCGGGAAAACGGGGTATGAAGTTTGAACTTCAGGAACGCGTTCTCCAGTCACGCGTCCCCCGCGTGACACGAGTAAACAGCAAACCATCCGGGGCAGGTTTCTGGAGCGGCCCCGAATGAATTCCGTTACCTCTTGTCAGTGAGTTAGTGAGGCAGAGAGCCGCAATCGTTACATCCTGTTTTCGCGCAACTTTTGATGCTACGCGGGCATACCGGCGGGTTGGCACAGTTCGAACGGGCCGTCAATTGCTCCTCTACCACAGGGGAACGATATCTGTGAATATCGCTTCTGTTTTTAACGAGAGGCCGCGTTCCGCAGAATGTCTCGTACGGAGACGGACTCGAACCGGACTCCACGCGAGCGTTTGCGTTGACCTGCCACATCTCAGCAACCGCCAAGTGGATTGTGGACGAACAGCGCGTCTTTCATTCCCTAAGTTGACAACGAGGTATAAACCATCGTCAAACTTGCGGGGAGTTGAGCAGGGTGGACATACTGTCTAGTACCGTTGGTGCTTAACTGTGTTCAAGTCTCTGTTCCTTCTCCCGGTCGGTTTCCGTGCCGTCGCCAGCCTCCAGGCCGGTGGCGCAGGTTTGGGAAGATTTGATCCGCCTGTCGCCGCGAGGTCGATTTCCGGCTTGATCAAGAGAATCCAGGAATTGTCGTTTGCCCGGCTCCTGAAATGTCCCCAACAGATCTAGAAAATGTCGAGCCGCATTCCCGGCGAGCCGACACACTCACGCTGGACATCGAAGTATCCAAACCGCGTGAAGAAAACGTCTTTGCCAGCGATTACTACGAGATCCTGAGAGTTGGTCCGCAAGCAGACGAAGACACCATCGAGCGCGTATACGGTACGCTTGCGGACCGTTTTCACCCTGACAACACGAGTACAGGCGACCCTGAGACTTTTCTGCGCGTCAGAGAGGCTTACGAGACTCTTTCCAACCCGGCCAAGCGTGCAAAGTATAATGTTTTGCGCCAGCACACCAAAGGCTCGGCCCTATTCGGGCTGCGAGGCCGTGAATTCTTCGATGGTGTCAGAGGCGGGCAGAATCGCAGGCTGGCTGTGCTTTGTCTCCTCTACCGCAAGAGGATCAGTACCCATGACTCGCCGGGGCTTACGATCCTCGATCTGGAACGATTGACGGGATGCACGCGCGAAGAACTCACTAACGCCCTTTGGTATCTGTGCGAAAAGAAGTGGGCAACTATCGGGGAATTCACTGCGTACAGCATCACCGCCGACGGTTTTGATTTCGTCGAGAGCAAGCTGGAACACCGGTTGGAATTTCGCTCTCTCGCAACATTGTGCTATTACAGTTCGCCCGCTGAACTGGAAGATCCAGCACACTTCGAGCCCCGTTTCTGGATAAACGACACGCTCTCGCTGGACATCGAGCCCGCCAGGACGCTTGAGGGAGACGTCTCTGTTGCCGATCACTACGAGATCCTGGGAATCGGGCCGCAAGCAGATGAAGAGGCGATCGAGCGCGTATACCACACGCTCGCAGAGCGTTTTCACCCTGACAATCCCAGCACAGGCGACGCGAAGACTTTTCTGCGGATCAGGGAGGCCTACGATACTCTTTCCGACCAGACCAGGCGCGCGCAGTATAACGCTCTCCGGCAGCGCACTAAAGACCCGGCAAGGTTTCGCTTGCGAGGGCGGGAATTCTTTGACGGTATCAAAGGAGAGCAACTTCGCAGACTGGCTGTGCTTTGTCTCCTCTATCGCCAGTCGGCAAGTGAGTCGCCGGGACTTACGGTTCTCAATCTGGAGCAGTTGACCGGATGTACGCGCGAAGAACTCGGCTCCGCCCTGTGGTATCTGCGTGAAAAGAAGTGGGCTAAGTTCGGGGAATTCACCGAGTTCAGCATTACCGCCGCGGGTTTCGATGTCGTTGAGACCAAAGTGGAAGATCGGGAAGCAGCCAGATCCCAGGCCTGGCTTAATCCCGAGGACACCCGAGGCAACGAGATCGTATATACGCAGGTAAGCGCAGCGCTACCGGCCGCGCAGAACCAACAGAGCGTTCCGGTCACGTTTGAGTCCCCGATATCGAACACTATCGTCCCGGAGAAGCAGAATTCGCAGCAGATCGTGGAAAGCAAACACACCGGCATCAAAGCCGAGGAGCGGTCGGAGGAAAACGTGGAGGTTGCGCAAGGACCGGTTGAGCTTGAAGAAGCGTCTGATAATCGAGAGCAGGGTACCCGTTTGGAGGTTGGCGCCGAACCGGCAGCCGAGAGCCGGCAGAGTATTCCGGTCACGCCTTTGCCCCTGATAGCGAGCGCCGCCACCGCCCCCGCGATCCGGAATTTGCAGACGGCCGGAATCAGCCCGACGGACATCTTTCAGCATTTATTGCGGCTACAGAAAGCGGAGGAGCAGTCGGGCGAACGGCTGGCAGTTACGCCGGGCCCGGCTCGGAATGAAGAAGGATCTGGTATTGCAAAGCAGGGTACCCGGTTCGAGGTTGGCGCCGAACCGGCAGCGCAGAGCCAACAGAATGGTGGGGTCATGCCTCAGTCCCTGATAGAGAACACCATCAACGCCCCGACGGCACTCGGAGCGGAGGAAGCATCGGGCGAGCAGTTGGCGGTCACGCAAGGACCGGCTCAGATTGAAGAAGCACCCGTCTCTGCAGAGCAGCGTACCCGGTTCGAGAATGGCGCCCCGGAGAATCGGAGTTCACATCGGATCGCGGAAGGCGAGCCGGCGGACATCAATCCGGGTCGGCCCTTGCGCAGCTTCGTCCGACGGCTCCTCGGCTTTGATGCCGGGACAAAACCAGGCGCGCCGAGCCAACGGATTTATCAGATCACGCCTGAGTACCCGATAGCGAACACGATCGCCCCGGAGAACCAGAACTCGCGTTGGATCGCGGAAAGCGAGCATACAGACATCAAAGCCGGGGAACCCTCGAACGAAAACGTGGAGGTTGCCCAACCACCGATTCCGATTCCCGAGAAGACCCTCGGCAACACATCCGTAAGTCCGCAGGCAAGCGTGGCGGAAACGGCCGAACAAAGCCAACAGAATGTTCCGATCACCAAAGCGGAGGAACCGGCGGACGAACAGCTGGCGGTCACGCCAGTGCCGTCTCAGACTGAAGAAATACCTGGTCCCGCAGAGCAGGGTATTCAGTTCGAGGATGGCGCCGAAGCGCAAGATCGTGAAGCAGCCAATTCCCGGGCATGGCTTGCTCCCGAGGACACCCACGGTAACGAGCCCTTAAGTCCACAGACAAGCGTGGGGCAAGTGGCCGTGCAGAGCCAACAGAATGTTCCGGTCACGCCCAACACCCTCGATAACTCGAATTCGCAGATCGCCGCAATGAGCTCGACGGACATCAAAGCGGACGAACTGTCGGACGAAAACGTGACGGTCACGCAAGGACCGACCCGGATTGAAGAAGCACCTGGCATTGCGGAGCCGGCTGCCGGGCTCGAGGATGGCGCCGAGCTGGTAATTGAGAGCCAACAGAACTCGAATTCGCAGCTCGCCGAAAGCCCGGCGGACATCCAGGCAGAGGAGCCGTGGGACGGACAACCGGCGGTCACGCAAGCATCGACCCGGACTGAAGAAGCACCTGGTATTGCGGAGCCGGCTACCGGGTTCAAGGATGGCGCCGAGCTGGCAGCGCAGAGCCAACAGAATGTTCCAGTCACGCCCAATGCCCCCGAGAACTCGAATTCGCAGCTCGCCGCAATGAGCCCGACGGACATCAAAGCAGAGCAACTGTCGGACGAACAACCGGCCGTCACGCCTGGACCGGCTCAGATTGAAGAAGCACCTGTTCCCGCACAGCCAGGTACGCGGCTCGAGGATGGCGCCGAAGCGCAAGTAAGTCCGCAGGCCAGCGCAGCGCAACTGGCCCCGCAGAGCCAGGCGAACGTTAAGATCACGCCTCAGTCCCCAGGAGTCACAGGTATGAACGATTCAACGAAGGCGATCGCAGAGCAAGCCGGCGGAGCTGCCGTCAGCGCGGCGAAGAGAGTCATTTTCTCGATGGGCGGTAAAGGCGGAGTGGGGAAGACCAGTGTCATGACGGGCCTCGCGGAATGGTTCGATGAGAATCAGATTCCGGTCACTCTGCTCGATCTCGACACCGAGAACAAAGCGTGCGGCTCATTGACTCATTTCTTCAGCGGTCGCGTGCCGAAGATCAATATTCATACTCCGGCCGGCCTCGATGCTTTCATCGATCATCTGGCCGGTGATGCTCCGGTGATTCTCGCCGACATGGGAGCGGGCGCGGGGCAAGTCACGCACGGCTGGTTCGACATGATGTATCCCGATATGGCTGAGACCGGGGTCGTCTTTACCGCGATCGGCGTGGTGACGCCCGACCCGGCGAGCGTGGAAAGCGTTCTAAACTGGGCCGCGGCACTTCAGGATCGCGTGGACTACGTCATCGTTGAGAACAATCTCACCGAACATGCCGATTTTACTTATTGGCGGGAGGGTGATCAGGCACAGGAATTCCAGAAGCGTTTTCAGCCTGCCATCGTCCGGCTGGATAACCGGCTTGCGGATCTGGAAAATGCCGCTCGCAACTACGGCATCACGCTGGGCCGGGTAGCGGGCAGGACCGCCCAAGCCCCTGAGTTGCAGAAAGCCTCGCTGGTGATGCGGGCTCAAAGCTACCGGCGGCGAATGTTCGCGGAATTCGACAAGGTGAAGGAACTGCTCCTCCCGTGAACGCCGTCGTTGAGCCAGTCGAAATACCCCGGGCCGAACCGGATCTGATCGACCGCATTGCCAACGCGCTCCCGGATGAAGTCCGCTCGGAGTATTATCGGGAGCTGCGCCACTGCCGTTCTCTTCCCGAGAACGACGAGATGCTTCGACTTCTCCGCGCGATGCAGTTTCTGGTGCTGCTGATCGAGCAGGCGCCTTCGCGTGTTGCCGAGGAACGCGAGCGGCTTGACAAGCTCCTGGCAACTGCAATCGGCAACATCAGCAACATGAACGCGGCGAGCGAAGCTTATCACGTCGCTCTCCAGCGGAAACTGACGGGACTCCCGGCCGACATCGCTTACGGCATCAACCCCGCCGCGGTGGCCGGCAAAATCAATGAGAATCTGCAGCAGGAATTCATGCGGTCCGGGATTCCCAAAACGGCCGACGCTCTCGGCGAGATCTCGGACCGAATGAAGAACGCCTGCTCCGAGTTCTCGACAACCGCGGATCATCTTGGCCACGCCTATCGGGGCGCGGCGGAGGACGCGCGAAAGGCAGTCGCCTCCCTGAAGTCGGAAACCTCTCAGGCGGCGGAGACCGCTGCGCGTTTCACACGCGAGCTTGCCGAGAAGTATTCGAAGGCCTACCGTTGGTCGTTATTCATGCTCGCGAGCGGGTCTCTCATCATAGGACTAGCGCTCGGGATGATGTTCGAGCATTGGTTGCTCTCCCCACCGGAACCGGTCGTCGAACCGGCGGCACCGGTGGTTCAGCCTGCGCCACAGCCGGTGCAGAAAGCGCCGGCGGCGCCGAAAGCCAGAAGCAAGAGATAGAGAGATCAAGGTGTTGCGTGCTTACAATCCGGGCGATCGCGGGCGGCAAGGGATAAGTTCCGTACTAATATCGGCAGCTGTTTTCGATTGCACTCGCGGCTGGCATTCCCTTCCGGTCTAGTCGTGCTGCTTGAACACCTCCTTAGCGATCGTCGCTGCTGAGACTGATGTTGGCCACCCCGAATAGAA
Source organism: Bryobacteraceae bacterium (assembly GCA_049516355.1). Taxonomy (GTDB): domain Bacteria; phylum Acidobacteriota; class Terriglobia; order Bryobacterales; family Bryobacteraceae; genus BOG-234. The sequence continues at coordinate 22,604 of JBEKTF010000078.1, forward strand.
AGCGAGGTGTGTGATCGCCTCGACCAGCTCGTCCTTGGTCAAGCCATTTGCAAGCGCCCGCTCAAGATGAAAGGGCAACTGCTGGGTACGATTGAGTGCAATCAGGGCCGAGACGGTGATTAAGCTCCGATCACGCTTGGAAAGTCCGGGGCGCTCCCAAACATCGCCAAATAACACCTTCTCGGTAAGTTCGAGAAGCTTCGGTGCGATGTCGCCGAGCAAGTCTGCCGCCGTTGATATAGGCTGCTGCGAGTCCATTGAGTTTCTCCTTTTCGAACAAATGAAGATAGCACGGGATGCGATTCACAAGGGTGAGCCCGCACTGCTGCCCTCTGGCCGAGGTCGGCTCCGGCAACGAGCACTTGCGAGGTGTTATGGGTAAACATACGGACTACGCCGCTTGAAGCCGGGTCGATTGCGGCATTCCCCGTCATCTGCTTCACGTCGGGCGATGGAGTGGCCGCGATTTGAGTTGTTACGCGGATCACTGCGCTATTCAGCGCAGGGCTGGACTCTGCATGAAGTTCCGGTGCGCGTTATCGCTGGCATCTCGCGTGCCCTCGTTTTGACCGATGGCCGACAACATTATTGCGATGCTCGGATCGAGCCGGCTGAATCTCTCGTCGTTGCCTACCGTGTTCCTGGTGTCCGGGCCGGCGTGGTCGACGCAGGCTTTGGTTTCATTGCTGTTCGCACTGATGCCCGCGGTTGCGGTTGCTCAAGCTCCGACTCCGGCCGCCCAATACCAAAACCGAAGACTGATCATGGTGGAAGACCAGATCAAGGCGCGTGGGGT
>JBEKTF010000079.1:0-27780 GCA_049516355.1 Bryobacteraceae bacterium
CGTTAAAAGCCAGCCGTGTCGCGCGTGTCTCGATACGGTCGTTTAGATCCGTCGCCGTCCCGTGGTAACTGATATAACCGATCTGTTCCGGCCCGATCCCGGCCTCATCCATCGCCACAGTCATTGTGTGCGCAGGCTCCTCGCCGCACTCCTCGAGGCGCACGCGATGATACGCCTCGCAGGTCGACGCATATCCCACGATCTCGCCATAGATTTTGGCCCCGCGCGCCCGGGCATGCTCCATCTCTTCCAGGATGAAGAACCACGCTCCCTCGCCCAATACAAATCCACTGCGGTCTTTCGAAAATGGCCGCGACCCTCGCTCCGGCTCCTGGTTCCAGTGGGTGGTCAGGATGCGCATCATCATGAAGCCCCGCAGAATCAGCGGCGCGATAGGAGCATCTACTCCGCCTGTCAGCATCCACGGCGCAATGCCCCACTGGATGTTATGAAACGCATGGCCCAGCGCGTCGGTCGACGACGTACACCCCGTCGATATGATGTGACTCGGCCCGCGAAACCCGAACCGCATCGAAATTTCACTCGCCAGCGTCCCGATCGTCGACGTTGGAATCGTGTACACGCTGCACTGCTTCTCGTGCCCGCTGTAATATAGCCGGTACTGCTCTTCGGTAAACTCCTGGGAACCGCCGCCCGACCCGATCAGCACTCCAATCGTTCTCAGCTCCTCGCGCGACATGCGCCCCGGCTCGATCCCGGCGTCCGTTACCGCCTCCCGCGCCGCCGCAATCGCGAGGGGGACAGCGCGCGATACATGCTGCCGCTCCTTCGCTTCCACGTAAGCGGACTCATCGAAGTCCGTCACCTCTCCGGCAATCTGAACCTGGTGACGCGATGCGTCGAACCGCGTGATGCGGCCCACCCCGCTCTGCCCCCGCCGCGTGGCATTCCAGAAGGCTTCCCGGCCAATTCCGTTCGGGCTCACCGCGCCCATCCCGGTCACGACCACACGGCGCTTGATCGCCGGTATCGTACTCATTTCCCCTGCTGCGACTGAAGGGCGAAAATTTGAAAATCGATCTCCACTTCGTTCTTCACCTTGATCATTCCACCACCTATGCTGATTGGCTTGATTCCGAAATCTGTCTGCTTGAGAACTGTGCGGGTGGTGTAAGAGTCGCCGGTTTGCTTCACCGTCAGGCTCACCGGCTTTGTGACGCCGTGCAGAGACAGATCACCATCAACTTTCCATTGTCCGCCGGTGAGTTTTTCGATTCGCGAAGACCGGAACATGATCCCGGGAAATTTCTTCGTCTCGAGTGTCATCTCCTCCATATCCATTTGGATCGTCGCCTGCGTTTTGGCGTCGACCTTTGGATCGGGCTTCACCGTCATCTGCGCGCTCTCGACGGTGAATTCTATGTGCGGTGCGGCGGACTCCTGGATGCTACCGGAAGAGATGGGGGCATTGATCGTATGGTCGTGGGCGGCGGCCGACAACAGCCCGGATTTGCCGACGTGAATCGTGATTGTGCTGCGCTGCGTATCGATTGCTTTTTCCTGTGCCGAAAGCGGCAGGGTTACTGCGAGCACCGCGCAGACCTTTATGGTCCTAAGCTGCATAAGAATACACCCTCCTCAGATTGCGTTCGAACAGCTTTGCGGGAAGCATACTCGTCACCATCCGGCGTCCGCCTGCCATGACGCGGTTCTCCCATTGCCCTATATGGCCCATCAGCAGCGAGCGCTGCTGCACATGGCGGGTTCGCTCGCGGCGCAGCGATTCGTAGCGGCGCAGGGCCCGTTCGGGAGAGGCCTCTTTGCAAAACGATTTCGCGAGTACCAGCGCGTCTTCGAGCGCCATGCAACCGCCCAAACCGAGATTTGGCGTACACGGATGAGCTGCGTCGCCGAGCAACATCACTCTTCCCTGGCCCCAGCGCTTCAGAGGCGCGAGATCGTACGCGCCATTTTTCAGGATGCTGCCCTCGTCCGTCGCTTCGATCAGACGCTCGACCGGCTCGTGCCAGCCAGCGAACATCCGCAGGAGCTCACGCCGGCGGCCTTCGGACGAATCGACATGGCCGGAATCGGTGTTTGCCGTCGCGTACCAAGTGAACCGGTCGCCGCCGGTGTTGAGGATGCCGAAGCGTTTCCCCCGCCCCCATGTTTCGCTGTTCGAGCCGGACGGAACAGCGCCCTTGAGATGCGCCAGTCCCCGCCAGACCGTGTAACCGCGGTAGATGGGTTCGTGGACGCCCAGTAACTGCGCACGGACCCGCGAACGGATACCGTCGGCGCCGATCACGAAGTCGTGTTCGGCGGAAACAGCTCCGGTGAAGTGAACTCTGACGCCATTTTTTTGGTGCTCGAAGTATTCGAAATCGTGACCGAGGCGGACACGCTCCAGCGGCAGAGCCGAGAGCAATGCGTCCAGCAGGTCCGAGCGGCGGGTGCAAAGCGCTGGCACATCAAACTGGCCCAGCGCGATGTCCATCAGGATCGTGCCTGCGCTCGATCGCACGAGAAAATGTTGGTTCGGACCGCTCGATGCCGCTACCCTTTCAAGCAGACCAAAATCCTTCAATACGCGCGTGGCGTTTGGCCAGAGCATCATGCCCGCACCGACTTCGCGCAGTTCGGGAGCCCTCTCGTAGACCGTTGCCTGAATGCCCGCGCGATGAAGCGCTACCGCCGCAGCGACGCCGCCGATGCCGCCGCCGATGATGCCGATGCTGAGCGTGTGAAGTCCTGTTCCCTGTAAAGGTTTTCGACGGATACGCGACTGATCCGGTTGCGGATCGCGTGACTCCCGCGCGATCTTCGGATACTCTCCGAGGTTTGGTTTACTCATATCTGGTCCCTGACCAATTTGTAATTACGTGAAAATCTCCGTTCCATATCCCGTCAGAATTCCATTAAAGGATGTTTGACGCGACGTCAACCCCAAGCTAACTACCAGGTTTGATCCGCCGTCACCGCCAGACTCGGGTCGGGATAAAGCTGGATTTCAATGACCGAAGTAATGCGATCGGCATTCGTCCGTATGCCACGCACCGCAGCGATCCACCTGCATTACTCAGACGCCTGCCCCGCGCTTTCGTTCATGACGATTTGTTCATCCGCGTTACATGCGCTGATCCAACGAATGGCTTACCACTTGGTTATATCGGAAAGATGACTGGTGAAAAACCGCAAGATGACGGGATGTTCATTTTCGACGACCTGGACCGGTCAGATTATTAGCGATAAGTCAGAAGGCGCATTTACAAGTCTTTCATCATGCGGAAGAAAGCGACAAGGTGCTTTCTGTCATTGACGCCGGTCATTATCGCTCCCATCCCCGAGGGGTCCTCGGTGCGACGCCATGACGGTATAAGAGGAGCTAAAATGAACTAAATGATAACAATTTCGTAAAGATAAAAATCGAACAAACTGCACTACAACCAGATTGGTTTCACCCGCACTCTGCTTTACGATGGAAAAGATCACATGCATAAAATGGTTAAGACATTTGTTCCCGCCCTTGTTAGCATTCTTATTCCACTGGCGTACGCCGATCAGGGTAGTTTTACTGACTCCGGCGGCGGCTCTGTGCCACCAGGTACCCTGAGCATTTCCGGTAGTAACCTGAGCTTTGTTTCAAATGACGGAACCACTGTTATCAGCGCCACGTTTACAAGCACCTCCTCCAGCGAGAGCTGTTCCGGCGGCGGCAAGGGCGGCCATACCACCTGCTTTACCAGCTTCACTGGCTACTTTAGCGGCACTCTAACAGTGACTGGCTCGGTGCAGGCGATCAACGGCGTTACCTATCAGGGGGCTGTAGTAGGTGGTGCGACAACGGGAGTCACGGCCTACAATTCCGCCTACACGCCGTTCTACTTTTCGAACACCGGCCAAATTCTCCGCTCCGACGATCTGAACGGCACCAACCTGATTTCCTACGGCACGCAGGGTGCCGGCACCGGACAGTTCTACGGAGCCTACGGCATCGCAGTGGATTCCGCGGGCAGGATTTACATCGCCGATACCTACAATTCCCGCATCGTGCGCATCGACAATATGAACGGCGACAACTGGACCGAGTTCGGCAGCTATGGCACCGACATTGGCCAGTTCAGCAATCCGCAGGGCATAAGCATCGACCCGTCGGGCAGGATTTACGTGGTGGACGCAGGCAACAACCGTCTGGTCCGCATGGACGACATGAACGGCACGAACTGGACCACCGCGAGCGCTATCAGTTCCGCGCCCGTTGCCTTCGACTCGTCCGGACGCCTCTATTTCGCCGATGCCGGAAACAGACGTATCGTCCGCATGGACGACATGAACGGCACGAATTTCACCACGTTGACGCAGTCGCCGGTCATCGGCATCTACATCTATTCTTTTGCATCTCCCCTGGGCGTGGCTGTCGATGCGTCCGGCAGGATTTACGTGGTCGACGGGTCGTCGCCGGCTTCGGTGATTCGCGTGGACGATATGACCGGGGCCAACTGGACCTCGATCAGTCTGGGTTCGTCGGCCACGCCACATAGCATCGCGGTGGACGCGAGCGGAATGGTGCTGGTGGGCGGCGGCGGCGCGCAGATTGTCGACAACGCGGCGGGCGTGTTGGTATCGTCGAGCGCACTGACGCAATTTTATGGTCCGTATTACGTTTTCGGAGCCACACCGGTTCCCTTGCCGAGCCCTCGTCCTTCCGCAATCAGCCTTAATCCGCCTGCTTTGACTTTCAGTCAGAACGTTGGCACCACCGGTTCACAGACCGTCACGATTACGAACTTCGGCGGCAGCATGCTTGACATCGGGGGTATTTCAGCGAGCGACGGATTTGGCTACACAACCAATTGCCTCAACAACCTTGTTCCGGGCTCGAACTGCACGGTTACGGTAACCTTTACCCCAACTGTCACCGGTCCAGTGAACGGTTTTCTGACTGTCAATGACGACTCCGGCAATTTGGGCGCATCGCAAACCATAAGTCTTTCTGGTTTGGGGACTGCACCCGTCGCGTCCGTTTCTCCGGCAAGTCTTTCCTTCTCATCCCAAATCGAAGGCACAACGAGCACGGCAAAAACCGTCACGTTACTGAACACAGGCACAGGGCCCATGCAGGTCTCCACCGTGACCGCGACCGCGCCCTTCAGTCAGACCAACACCTGCAGCGGCAGCGTAGCGCCGAGCGCTTCCTGTACTGTCTCGGTCTCATTTACGCCCACCGCCGTTGGCTCGGCTTCCGGCACCCTTACCTTCGTTGACAACGCCGGAACACAGACAGTCAGCCTGACTGGCACCGGCAGCGCACCGGTCACTCTCTCCGCCAGTACGTTGAGTTTCGGCACGTTAGCAGTCGGTAACACGAGCTCGGCCAAGACCGTGACCCTGACGAATCGCGCGCCCGGAGCCCTGAGCTTTTCCAGCATCGTGGCGAGCGCAGGCTTCGCGATCGCCAGCAACACGTGCGGAACCGGTATCGCAGCCGGGGCCAACTGCACCGTCGGTGTAACGTTCTCCCCAACCACGACCGGCGCCGCCACCGGCACCCTGACATTCATCGACGATGCCGCGAACAGCCCCCAGACAGTGAGTCTCAGCGGGACTGCGACCGGGAGTGCGCCGGTCACTGTTTCCTCCAGTACCTTGAATTTGGGTACGGTGGCAGTCGGCGCCACCAGTGCGGCCGGGACCGTTACGCTGACGAATCGCCAAAGCGTAGCCTTGAGCTTCGCTGGCACCAGCCCCGCGACAACCGCAGGCTTCGCGATCGCCAGCAATACCTGCGGAACGAGTATCGCCGCCGGGGCCAGTTGCACCGTCGGTGTGACCTTCACCCCAACCGCGACCGGCGCCGCCACCGGCACGTTGACATTCACCGACGGCGCCTCGAACAGCCCCCAGAAAGTGAGTCTGACGGGGACTGGCAGCTCACCGGTCACTGTCGCCCCCGGCACCCTGAATTTGGGTACGGTAGCAGTCGGCGCCACCAGCGCCAGCCAGACAGTCACTGTTACCAACAACGGCACAACAGCGGTTACGAATAATGGTGTGACGGCAACTGGAGATTTTGCCGACACCACCACCTGCTCTTCTTCCCTGGCCGCAGGCAACAGTTGTACCGTTACCATTACCTTCACGCCTGTTTTGCCGGGAACACGAACGGGTACGCTCACCATCAATCTTTCCACGGGCGCGCAAACCGTCTCACTTACGGGAACGGGTTTAACAGGGTCCGGCTCCCAGCCGGGCTTGCTCAGCCTGACCCCGGCAACCCTCAATTTCTCCGGTTATACCATCGGCGATAATCCCAGCCAGAAGGTCACCGTCACCAATAGCAGCGGCGCCTCGGTCGGGATAGCTGGAATCGCCATGAGCGGCGATCCGTCCCTCACCCAGCGGAACAATTGCGGATCTGTCGTGGCGTCAGGTGCAACGTGCGCCATCACCGTGACGTTTGCGCCGGTGGCGTACGGCACCTTCACCGGCACACTGGCAGTTACTGAAGCCTCCGGAGCGCAGGACACTGTCTCTGTCACCGGCACCAGCTCCCAGGACAACTAGAAATGACAACTGGGAAATGAGGTAACGCACGCGCATGCATTAACATCAAGTCATGCGCGTGCTGCTGGTGGAAGATGAGCTCGACATTCAAGGGTTCCTGCAGCGTTCGCTGGCGGAAGCCGGGTATCAGGTGGAAGCGGCCGGGGATGCCAGGACGGCTGAGCGTCTGGCTATCGAGAGCCCGCATGACGTCCTCATCGTCGACCTTGGCTTGCCCGACCAGGACGGTATCAGCCTGATCCTCCGTCTGCGTCAGCTCGGGTTGCGTGCGCCGGTGCTCATCCTTTCGGCGCGGCGTTCCGTGGATGATCGGGTGCGAGGACTCGAACAGGGCGGCGACGATTACCTGACAAAGCCATTCGCCCTTGCGGAGTTGCTCGCGCGGTTGCGCAATCTGGTAAAGCGGAACACCTCTTCGAGCACCGAGGCCACCCGGTTGCGAGTGCTCGATCTCGAACTCGACCTGCTGAGGCGTGAGGCGTCCCGTAGCGGAGAGCTATTGAATTTGACGCCACAGGAGTTCATACTTCTGGAGTATCTGTGCCGGAATGCGGGCCGCGTCGTCACGCGATCCATGATTCTCGATGAAGTCTGGGGTATGCGAATTCAGCCGGATACCAATGTTGTGGATGTCCACATCTATCGTCTGCGCGGAAAGGTAGACACGGATGGGCGTGGACCCCTCATTCGAACGTTGCGAGGCGTAGGCTATGTTCTCAGGGACCGCTAAACCGATAATGCGAAGTGCTGCCTGGCGTATCTCTCTGTGGGCTACGCTGGCGTTCGCCTGTGGCACCATGGTCGTCTTTGTATTCCTTCACCAGTTTGTCGCCGGGGACATCCAAAGGCGGACCGATGCCTGGTTGACGGGAGAGGCGGGAGTGCTGGGCGATGTAGCCGCGCGAACCCCGAAAGGCGCGCTGTACGGACGAGTCGTCAGAGAGGTTGCCGAACTCGCAAGCAGAGAGGTGCCGCATAAGCGGGAAGTCAACGCGGGCCCGAACGACTCAGTATTCTTCCTTCAAACCGCCAGCGACGGCTCGTTGGCTTTGTGGGTGGGGGCCGGTGATGCCGGCGCACATCTCGATGCCCTTCGGAACGGCAGGATCGTCCCGGACACGCCATCGGATCTGCACGTCAGCGGTTTCGATACGCCCTTTCGCGTGGTCTGCGTCAGGATGGGGAATGGAAGCAACGTCTACCTCGGTTTGTCTGAACGGGATGATCTGCGGGTGCTCAGGAACCTGCGCCTGCGCTTCATTCTTCTTTGGTTACTGATCGTCTTCATAGGCGCCGCCATCGTGTTCTATAGCACACGGCGGGTGCTTCGCCACATTCGGGAGATCACCGACGCCGCGTCCCGGATAGGTGAAGCGGACTTAAGCAGCAGGGTTCCGACAACACGAAGAAATGACGAAGTCGCACAGTTAGCCCTTACGTTGAACCATATGCTCGATCGTATCGAGAGCTCAATTCATCAATTGCACACGATCACCGGATCGCTCGCTCACGATCTTCGTAGCCCTCTTACCGCCGTTCGAGCCAAGCTGGAGATGGCGCTGACAGCGGGCGCGAGGGACGAAGAATCGGAATCGATCGTCTCGGCCATCGAGGATATGGACCGGCTTACAGATTTCTTGAATAAGTCCCTGGACGTCGCGGAAGCCAAAGCGAACGCGCTAAGGCTCAATCGTATCGCGATCGACCTGGACGAGATTCTCAGAGTAATGATCGATCTTTACGAACCGGGCATGTCTGAAAAAGGCCTGCGCGTCCAGTTGTCGAGCGCCGGGCCGCTGGAGATCAATGCTGACGCCGCCCTGATCCACCGGATGATGGCCAACCTCTTCGACAATGAGTTGAAACACTTGCCACCATCGTGTACCGTGACCATTTTTCTTCGCACCTCCGAAGATGCCGCGCTGCTGGTTCTTGAGGACAACGGTCCCGGCTTCGATTCCGAGATCGGCGGCCATATTTTTGAGCGTCGGGTTAAAGGGCGAAACTCGAATGGCCACGGGCTGGGCCTGGCGTTCGTCGAAGCGGTTGTACGTGCCCACGGCGGGACCGTTGAGGCGCAAAACCGCAGGGAAGGAGGCGCCCGCCTGACCATAACGCTTCCACGCGCCGGGAGCCCGCGCGGTACTCGCCCCTCATTGATGGCCGTCGCTTCCGATTGAGACAGGTCACTTCCGGGAGTTCAGATCGCGCGACAGCATCAGCTTGAACGTCAGCCTGTCGGCCCCGGAAGTTACTCCAACTCCAACGCCGGCTTCAATATTCAGAATCCTGGTGCTGTGATCCATGACAGCCCAGACCTCGTGAAACTGGTCATGTACCGTATCGAAGTGGCGAAGTGGCCCTAAATCGGCATACTCTTCGGCGGCAACGGCCCATTTGTCATTCAAGTTGTATGCGATTCGTGTCGCGGGAACGAACTCGAGGTTTCCGAAGCCGCCTGTGTAGTTGGTATCGACAATCGGGTTGAAGATGATATCGACCGGATGCAGATGTAACCCTACGATGGGCCTGACCTCAGAGGTAATGTGCCGGAACTCCCAATAGTGGTAATTGACGCTGAACTCGAAATTGACGCCGTAAAAGAACGTGTGGTCCGCTGCGTGCGGCCGCACGAACAGTTCCCGCAGCTTGAAACCGTTGATCGTCCCGCCGCGCCCCTGCGAGTAAGGGCTCCACACTGGCAGATACAGCCCCTGCTCAAACCAGTCTTTAACACCGTAGGCCCATTCGGCGGCGCCGTTGACCGAGTGGTCCGGAATGATGGCACCGGGGTAATCCGGATTTTTCCGGCCGATAGGGGTGTAGTTAGTGTGGATCATCAGATTGAACACACCCGGATCCGCAATCTCGGCATCGTAGACCTGGATCTCATCCGTCTGCGCTAAGACCGGTACCGGGGCCAAAAGCAGGAGTAGGGCCATCCCAGCCCTGCCACGAAGACCGCAAGATCCAAGGCTCGTCACTCGTTATGCGCCCCGGTTCCTTACTTACTCACCACAAGAATCGAGAATGAATCCGGCACCATCTGGGCTCGGCCTCCCGGCGTCCCGGCGGGCGGCGGCGTATAGTCAGCCGCTACCAGCAGTATCCGCTTTGTCTTACTATCCCATACCATCTGTTTGGCGCTTTGCTTCGTCTGCACGGTCTGCTCTACTTCAAAGCTGGTGGGACTCTTTTCCTTTATGATCGTCAGCGTACCATCGACCTGCGCGCTGTAAGTCTCCATTGTCTCCGGGTTGAATATCGCGGAATCGACGCCATCGCCGATCGGCAGGGCATCCAGGATTTTTCCGTCATCCGCCTTGAGCATCACCATCGTTTTGGGTTCGCGGCAACCGGCGAAGAGAATCTGGTTCTTCACGTCTATTGCCAGTCCGGAGCACCTGCCGCCTTTTCCCCCGAGATCGTAGTGGGCGGATACGGTGAGCGTCTTCGCATCGATGACTGTGACGTTGTCTCTGTCTCTGATGTCGACATACACATGGCCTTTGCCGTCCGTGACAGCCTGTTCCGGCATACCGCCGAGGTCTATCGTGCCCAGCACGGAGCCATCCACCGTATTGATCACCGTCGCATTCGGTGCGACGTGGCTGAAAATATAGACGTGCTGATTGAACGGGTCGAACAGGATGGCGTCCGGGCCGCCCTGCACTTCGATCGTCTTGATCGGCATCATGGTTTTGGCATCGAACATCAACACCGGTTTGCTGGTGGCGAAGCCGTGCCCCGACTTCGGATCGACAATAACTCCATTCGCGTTGCCATTGGGAATTTCTCCAACCGGCGCCAGCGTGTCCAGATCGAAAATTGTAAGGCGAGATCCATTGCCGGACCGGGGGATGTACAAACGTCGCGCGCCGACATCCGCGAACGCGGTATCAAAGCGGCCTTCACCACCAACTTTGACCGTCTTCACAACCTTGTAAGGCCCTTCGGCCCGCGCCTGCGGGGCCAGGGCGGCGAACGCTGCCATCGTAATCGCGGTTGCACATACGAGAAGAAATCGTCCCATGGATCACCTCGGCCCGTAGTCTAACAGAGGTCAACGGCAAAAAAAGGATTTGATCAGGCGCATTTTGTAAAATCGCGTCAAAATGAACGTCTCGTCATCTATGTGTTATTCAGGAGTCATGTATGAACAGATGTGTGTGCTGGACTGCATCCGGATGAAGTATCTGATGCCCCGGAAACGGGGCAAGCAAGCCGCACGGATCGACGGTTAGCACTCACGCGGAACCGGCCGCACGGAGAGCTCAGTTCATCAATTGCCACAAATCACCGTATCGCTCGCTCACGATCCTCGAAACCCGAATGGAGTCGCGGCGAGGGCCGTCAACAGCTGGATTCGCGTCACTATCATGGCATTAGCGCCTCATTATTCTCTGTCATGGGCAACCCGTGCCGGCCGGAGAGCGTCGAAATAACTTAAGCGGCGTTCGCATGCGCAAGTTTCCCGGACTCATTCTTCTCGTTATACCTGGCGCTATTCTGTTTGCCATCGCGGGCTCAGCGCCCGCCGCAGACGTTCCTCAGGGGAACGAACTCTATGCCGGCTGGCTCAAGATGTATGACTTGAAGTTCGACGACGCACACCGGGGCTTCGCCGCATGGAAACAGAACTATCCCGAAGACTCGCTTGGCCCCGCATCCGACGCCGCGGCTTATTTGTTTTCCGAGCTGGCCCGGCTGGGAGCGCTTGAGTCCGAGTTGTTTGTCGACGATACCCGCTTCAAAGAACGCGCAAAATTGCGGCCGGACCCGGCTAAGAAAGCGCTGTTCGTTCAGGAGATCGCGCAGGCGGAACGGCTCGCGGACGCAGCGTTGCAAAAATCCGGCACCGATACGAACGCATTGTTCGTCAAGTCTCTGACGTTCGGCTTGCGCGCCGATAACGCGGGCCTGATCGAAAAGCAGTCCTTCGCCGCGTTGAGCTATACCAGGGAGGGCCGCGTCTACGCCGAGAAACTGATGCAAGCGAATCCACGGGCTTCGGATGCTTACCTCGGGCCGGGCGTGGAGAATTATCTGTTGAGCCTGAAGCCGGCCCCGTTGCGAGTTCTGCTGCGGATCACGGGCTCGAACGTGGATCGCGACAGGGGCCTTGAGGAGATTCGGGAGACGGCGTTGCACGGTCATTATCTGGAACCGTTTGCAAAACTGCTGCTGGCGGTGGCCGCGTTGCGCGATAACAATCCCACCGGTGCGCGAGAACTACTGGGAGAATTGCACCGGCGCTTTCCGGATAACGAACTGTACACGCGCGAAATGGACCGTATCGGTAAAGGAACGCATTGATCGAACCAACTGCGACAGTCACGCCTCAGTTTCCCGTGGATATCGACCGCGTACGAAAGCACTACGACCGGTTGTCTTTCCTCTACAGAATGTTCTGGGGAGAGCATCTTCACCACGGTTATTGGAATGGCGGCGAGACCGCTGAGCAGGCGCAGATTCAACTGATGGAGCAACTGGCGCAACGGGCTGAAATAACTCGAGGAGCAAAAGTACTTGACATCGGTTGTGGTGTCGGAGGTTCCGCTCTGTGGCTGGCGGATCGGTTTGAGTGCGACGTCACTGGAATGACGATCAGCCCGGTTCAGGCTGGAATGGCCACGAAGGCGGCGACGAAAGCGAAGGCGCGCGGGCTTCGCGGTAAAGTCAGCTTCGAGGTGAAGGATGCGAATCGATGGCAGCCGCAACCGGCAAGCTTCGACGTGGTCTGGGTCATGGAAAGCAGCGAGCATTTCCCGGACAAGAAACACTTCTTTGAACGCTGCGCCGTGGCGTTGAAGCCCGGTGGCACACTGGCCGTTTGCGCCTGGCTCCGGCGCGACGGACCGATGCCTCCGAGCGAACAAGAACTCGTCGGGACGATCGCCGAAGCGATGATGAGCGCGAGCCTCGACAGCCTCTCCAGTTACAGGGACTGGATGCGGGAAGCTGGTCTGATTGTGGCGGCGGCGGAGGATATCACGCGTCACGTGGAGCCCACCTGGGCGCATTGTGCCCGCATCGGGAGTAATCCCGCCGTGAAATTCCTGGTGCGCTTCACCGGCGGCCCAACCCGGCGCTTCGTTAAGGCTTTTCCATTAATGCAAGAGGCCTACGCGAGCGGCGCAATGGCCTTTGGCCTCTTCGTCGCAAGAAAGCCAGTCGCAATAACACGGTAGCAACCGTTGGATGCCGCAAGCTTCGGTTTTCAAATAGACACAGCTTTTCGGTATCGGGAGCTTGACAGATTTCCGGGTTTACTATATAGTCGATAGGAATAGTAGTATATATGAAATTTGCCATGGTCCACGAGAACGGTAGGCGATTGATGTTCGCATCGCGCTGTTGTTGTCCCCGCTGAAGAGGCGATTTCCGCGCACTCGTCGACGGTAGACCACTGAGTTCCGTTTCCGTTCTCAGATGGAAGCACTCCTGGCTCCCCCGTCATTCAAAATTCATCTCCGTTGACAATGCCGTCGCGGATTTCAGGCAAGGTGAACAAATATGGAGAACACGCACGCGCATGTGATTGCCGGCGCGTCGTCGGGATTGCATAGGGCTGCGATCGGAATGGGAGCGGAAGTCATAGCTCTGTTCCAGAATGCCGGTTCCCGGCTCGAAGTCATGTACTTCTGGAGCCGTTCGCGGAACGAGGGTCCGGAGCGGCGGTTCGTTGAGTCCGAGCCGATCCTGTCCAAAGCGAACCTGTCCAAAGCAGTGCCTGGCACATCAGTTACGGCCAAGGCCGGAAGTCCTCTCGCGATGTTTCTCAGCGATTCGATTTCCAGAGACTCACAATCATTCCTGCTGTTTCCCTGGGACGGAGATTCCGGCGTGAGGACGGGCGTTGTCGGTTTCAGTGAATCGCAGCCTCCGGTCCGCGATGTGCCGGATGCGGTGGTGGAAAATTTGAAGTTCCTCGGATGGGCGGACTGGTCCGTAAGGGAGATTGCCCGGCTGCGCGGGGAACTGCGAACGGTAAGCGAACGGCTGGCCGGACGAAAGCTGGTTGAACGCGCCAAGAGCGCATTACAGGCGGAACAGAGCATCAGCGAGGAACAGGCCTACGAGTATCTGCGCAGTCTGAGCCGAAAGCGGAGGATCACCCTTACGGAGCTCTCGGCGGAGATCCTCGGTGGACGCCCGGGGCGAAATCCGGCAGCCCGAATCGGCAGCGTGACATAGCGTTTCGTTTCCGCGCGGCCACCTCGTGGAGCTCTTCCACTAGGTCGCGGCGCAAGTAGTTTTACGGCCCGAGCCAGGCGCGCTTTGAGGCCGATGAAAGAAATCCAGATCGACATAGGTGTGTTCATCCATGCCCGTTGAAGACGCTCGATCTGCACTAGAAGACGTTTATTCCAGGAGATTTTGTGCGAGTCACTTATCGGTTATCGGTAGTAATGCTGTTCGCAGCGGGGCTTTACGGGCAACAGGGCGGCGATGCCGTCGTTGTGGGAACCGTGCTGGATTCGAGCCAGGCCGCGGTGCAGTCGGCAAGGGTCACGCTGACGCATCTCGCGACGGGCGCCGTCATTCAGATCCTGACGGGCGAGCGCGGGGATTATCGAACTCCGCCGGTGCGCATCGGCGAGTACACGATCAGCATTGAGGCGGCAGGATTCAGAGGGTTCAACCAGCGCGGCTTGGTTCTTGATATCGGCGACGTGCGCGAGGTGGACGCGGTGCTCCAGGTGGGCCAAGTCTCGGACAGCGTGAACGTCGAAGCCTCGGCGCCGCTGCTTCAAACGGCCGACTCGACGGTCGGCACGGTAGTCAACAACAAACAGATCGAGGATCTCCCGCTCAACGGGCGCGATTACCTGCAACTCGCCGCGCTCTCTTCAGGCACGGTGCCTTCCACAAGCACAGTCGGTATCAGCATAGGCGGGCAGATCGGCTCCCAAGCCGGCTTCCTGCTGGACGGCATGGACAACAACAGTCAGACGATCCTTCCCACGCATGGAAACCAGAAGGAAGTGATTAAGCCGTCGGTCGATGCCATTGCGGAATTCAAGGTGGTAACCAACGGATACGCCGCCGAGTTCGGCCGCTCGTCCTCCGGCGTCGTGAGTGTGCCCATCAAGTCGGGAACGAACCAGCTTCACGGCACGGCATATGAATTCTTGCGCAACGATGTCATTGACGCTAAAAACCTGTTCGCCAAAGCCAAGCCTCCGTACAAGCGGAATGATTACGGAGCCAGCGCGGGCGCGCCGATCATTCGCAACAAGCTCTTTATCTTCGGTGACTTCGAGATCTTCGGTATTCGCCAAAGTACGACCGAGGTCGATAGCGTTCCCACTCTTGCCGAGCGGCAAGGCATATTTCCAGGCACGATCTATGACCCGACTACCTATAGCTCTGCAACCGGCCAAAGGGCGCCCTTTGCAAACAATCAAATCCCCGCCTCGCTCATGGATCCAGCCGCGCTGACGGCTATTAACTGGTATCCGAAGCCCCAGACGTCGGGCGCGACCAATAACTTCATCTACAACAGCCCCGCGAACCAGAGTGAACAAAAGTGGGACCTTCGAGGCGACTATATTCTGAGCGACAGGCAGAATCTTTTCTTCCGGTACAGCGTGCAGAACCAGAACAATATAGCTGTTTCGACTCTGCCGCCCACTCCTCAGGTCGGCCTTATCACTTCCGCCCTCCCGTCCACCATTGACGGCCACGGCTTCGTGCTCGGCTACAACTACGTTCTGTCCCCCAGTCTGATCGCCTCGGCTCACACCGGATGGAACTATTTTCTGGATAGCTCAGTCACTCCAAACCCGACAAATCTCAACCACGTACTGGGTCTTCCGGGCCTGGGACTAAGTACTTCTCTGGCCGGGTTGTCTATTACCGGGTTGACCTCGCTTGGCGGGGCCGGGCTAACCATATCCGGCGCTCAGGATCGGCAGTTGGCCGGCGATCTTACCTGGATCAAAGGGGCTCACACGATCAAATTCGGGACTCAGGCCTACTGGCTCCAGACCAACTTCGACAGTGGCCAACAGTTCAACGGAACTTTCAGCTTCACGGGCCAGTACACCAGAAATTCATCTACTCTGGCGGGCGGCAGCGGCATTGCGGACTTCCTTCTGGGCGATGCCGCGTCTTCTAGTATTTCCAACCTCGCCTATCTGGAGTTTCGAACGCCCTGGACACATTTCTTTGTCCAGGACGACTGGAAGGTGAGCCGCCACCTCACGCTGAATATAGGGCTGCGCTATGAGCTCAGCCCGCCGCCGGTGGAAAAGAACAACCAGATATCCAACTTCAACATCGACGGCAATCCCGCTAGTCCGCAACTCGTAGTGGCCGGCTCGCAGGGAAGTAGTTACGAAGACCGGGCGCTGCAGGATGTTCACCACCTTCAGTTCGCTCCGCGTTTCGGGTTCGCTTACAGTCTGCCGGACGAGAAGACCGTGGTCCGGGGAGGCTACGGAATTTTTTATTCGAACATCATCATGCAGGGCGGCATGCAATCCATGGAGATCAATCCGCCCTTCCATCTTCGCGTTAACCTGTCCACAAACCCTAACGTCCCTTCGCTCGTACTAAGCAATGGATTTGCGCCCAACGCGCTAAGCACCGCAACTGCAACGAACGTATCGCTGGTTTCCTACCAGACCAGCAATCTTCCACCTACGGCGCAAGAGTACAACCTGGACATTCAACGCCAACTGCCCGGTGGCATCCTGCTCGAGGTCGGATACTACGGCAACAAATTCGACCACATGACGTGGCAGACTGACGGGAATCCCGCCACTCCAGGGCCTGGCAATGTAAATTCCAACCGGCGGTATCTGAGTGTCCTCGTACCGGGCCAGAGTGCGATCACGCTCGCCGATGTCCTGCGAGTCTCGGAGGATGGTTACAGCCGCTACAACGCATTGCAAGCCAAGGTGGAGAAACGCTACACCAGAGGGCTGACGTTCATCGGGGCTTACGCCTGGTCGAAGACGATGAGTCTGGGCGATACGTCCGGGGTTCAGAATGCTCTGAACTGGAATGCGGACCGGGCAGTCTCCACTCAGGACATGACGCAGCATTTCGTGGGAAGCGCTGTCTACGCGCTGCCCTTCGGAAAGGGCAAAACGTTCG
The DNA here is from genome assembly GCA_049516355.1 of Bryobacteraceae bacterium. Taxonomy (GTDB): domain Bacteria; phylum Acidobacteriota; class Terriglobia; order Bryobacterales; family Bryobacteraceae; genus BOG-234. The sequence goes on from JBEKTF010000079.1 coordinate 16,633, forward strand.
GAAGCGGCTGGAACCGCTGGGTCAACGGCGCTCTCGGTGGATGGAGCGTCGGTCCCATCGTAACTGTCAATACGGGGATGCCGATCAACTTGTCCGTGAACGGAGATCCTGCCAACACAGGCTCGACCGGAGTCGTAGGTATCACCGACCGGCCCAACGTGGTCGGCAACCCGCAACTGGCGAATCCCACCGTGCAGGAGTGGTTCAACACGGCCGCATTTGCGCCGAACGCCAAGTACACCTTCGGCAATGCGGGACGGAATATCTTGCGCGGGCCGGGTCTGGTCAACCTGGATATCGCGGCGCACAAGTCGTTCCAGATTACGGAGCGGATTAGCGCGCAGCTTCGTCTGGAATCGTTCAATGCAACCAACACTCCCGCGCTTGGCAATCCGAATACGGTGGTCGGCAACCCGCTGTTCGGGCAAATTACTTCGGCTGGGGCCGCACGGGATAACCAGATCGGTCTCAAGATTTTGTTCTAAAAGAAAAAGGAAAAGAAAGGAATGACAGGAAATACAAACATGCACAAACTGATTCTCATCGCTCTTATCGCTGTCGCGGCAACCTGGGCGCAGCAGGGAGACCTGCCACGAACTCCCGGGGCAGCGGGGAAAGCCGCGCCCTCAAAAGCGAAGGTGCTCACCCGCGTCGAACTCGATCAGCTTCTCGCAACTCCAGATAAGGTTCTTCTGATCGATGTTCGACGGCCGGACGAGATTTCCTCGAATGGAGGATTTCCCGTTTATCTCAGCATCCAGGCTGGGGAACTCGAAAAACATCTCGCGGACATCCCCAGGGATCGGGTGATCGTTACTGTATCCAATCACGCGGCGCGAGGTGGCCGCGCGGCCGACATTCTCGCGAATAACGGTTTCAAAGTGGCAGGCACCGTCGGAGCGGAAACATACGAGTCCGAGGGAGGCAAGTTAGTGAGGGTAGCGGCACCGCCGCCGCGAAGCGCTGAAAAAAAGTAAGCGGGGAACGCCAAACGAAAAGGAGAATTATATGAAGAAACTACTGTTACCTCTATTCGCAGTTCTGGGCATTCTTGTGGCTGCGGCCCCGACGTTTGCCCATCACGCTTTTGCAGCCGAGTACGACGCGAACAAACCGATCACGTTGAAAGGCAAGCTTACCAAAGTCGACTGGGTCAATCCGCATGGATGGATCCATTTGGACGTCACCGACGACAGTGGCAAAGTCACCAGTTGGGCCGTCGAGTGCGGGGCTCCGAACGCGATGCTCAGGAGGGGACTGCGAAAGACAGACTTCCCCGAGGGGCTCGAAGTAACCGTGAGCGGCTTCCGCGCCAAGAACGGTTCGCCGACCATGAACGGCACGAACGTAAAGCTGCCCGACGGGCGCAATCTCTTCACCGGGGGCTCGTCGCCGGATGAGAAGGCGCCGAAGGAATAGAGGCCTGTAGAGAGATCATGAAGAAGAACCAATGCATACCTGTGTTTGTGACGGCCGTCATGTCATTCATGACGGCCGCGGGCCAATCTCCCGCCACAAATGGAATACCGCGGCTTTCAGACGGTCACCCCAACTTGAACGGTATCTGGCAGACCGTAAACACGGCTAGCTACGATATTCAGGATCACGCGGCGCAAAAGGGCATCCCCGGAGGACAGGGAGTGGTGGTGGGTAATGATATCCCCTATCAGCCCTGGGCTCTCGCGAAGAAGAAAGAGAACTACAAGAACCGCGCGACGGAAGATTCCGAGGTTAAGTGCTATTTGCTGGGTGTGCCCCGCATCACTTATGCCGGCCATCCCTTCCAGATATTCCAGGGAACCGCCTCCGATAAGGTAACCATTCTGTACGAGTACGCTCATACGAATCGCTTCATCTATACAAAGAACACCAAGCATCCCGCCGGCCCGATCGAGTGGTGGATGGGGGACTCGCGCGGACATTGGGAGGGGGATACCTTTGTCGTCGACAACGTCCATTTCAACGACAGGATCTGGTTTGACGAGGCGGGAAATTTCCACAGCGAGGAGTTGCATGTCGTCGAGCGCTACAACCTGATCGACGCCGATCATATCGACTACGAAGCTACGATCGAAGATCCGAAAGTGTTCACCAAGCCATGGAAACTGGACATGATTCTCTATCGCCACAAAGAAAAGAATTTCCAGCTTCTGGATTACGAATGCTACGCCTTCGATGCAGACGAATACTACCCGTAGCCCAGGCAAATCAACGAGTAACCGAAAGGAGACGGTATCAATGAAAATCAACCATATTAGATTCATGATCGGTTTGCCTGCCGCGCTGGGATTGTTGTCGCTGGCGGCGATCTCCGCGACGGCCCAGGATTCCAAAGCAAAAGCGGATAAACCGGTCGCTGCGGCGTGGCCCCCCGCGCTAACGCCGGACGGTCAACCGGACGTGCAGGGATACTGGGTAACCAAAGAATACGGGATGGGTTGCCTGAGCAACCCCACAAACGGCAATGTCGGTTGTGTCCAGGATTCGGGTCCGCCGCCTCGCGGTAATGCGCGCGGAGGCCGTCGGGAACCGGTGAAAGCGCACAGCCGAATCATAGACACGCCCGACGGCGAGATTCCTTATCAACCATGGGCAAGAGAAAGGGAGAAGTTCCTGTTGTCAAATTACTTCGAGCCCACAAAGCCGGAGTTTATCGATCCTCAGCAGCGTTGCTGGCCGCTCGGCGCAGTGCGGCAGTTTACCTGGCACGACGTGCAGATTCTCCAATACCCGGGCTACGTCGTTCTGGAGCACGAGGGAGCTCATGTCTATCAGATCATTCCATTGGATGGGCGCCCGCACCTGGGATCGAACATCAAGCTATGGATGGGAGACTCGCGCGGACACTGGGAAGGCACCACGCTCGTGATCGACGTGACCAACAACAATGCCAAAGGCCGTCTGAGCAGAGCCGGCGATTTCTCCAGCGATAAAGTGCATCACGTTATACGCATGAAGTTCCTCGACGCGAATAACCTCAGGTATGAGGGGACTTTCGACGATCCTTCGGTGTATACACGTCCCTGGACTTTCGGTTTCGACATGAGACGGGGCATTTTCGGCGGAGGGGGCGACGGGCCCAGCCAGGAGGGTTACGAACAATGGGAGGAGGCGTGCGTTGAAGGATTACGCGACGTCGATACTTCGTTGAGACCGGCCGGGAGCGTCAACACGGTCTCGGAGAAAAAATAGCCGGAGGAGAGACTGAGGGCAGGGTTGGCGCACGTGCGTCGAGCCCTGCCCTCAGTCTCAACATTTGCGGACTGAACGAAGTGTTCAAAAGACCCAGACAGAAATGGAGAAGGCATCAAATGAGAATCTCAGGTTTTAATTACACAGTGGGCTTACTGGGTCTGTTGTCGCTGGCGGCGATCCCGGCGACGGCCCAGGACTCCAAAGTAAAAGAGGATAAACCCGCTGCCCCGTGGACTCCCGCCCGTACGCCGGACGGCCAACCCGACGTGCAGGGATTCTGGCTAACCAAAGAATACGGAATGGGATGTCTGAGCGATCCGACAAACGGCAATGTCGGCTGCGTGCAGGAGTCCGGCCCACCGCGCCGCGGTAACGGGCGGGGAGGCGGACGAGTACGGCAGAAATCGGCCAGCCGAATTATAGACACGCCGGACGGCGAGATTCCTTATCAACCGTGGGCCAGAGAACGACAGAAGTTCCTGCTCTCAAACTACTTCGAACCGACCAAGCCGGAGTTTATCGATCCTCAGCAGCGTTGCTGGCCGCTCGGCGCAGTGCGGCAGTTCACCTGGCACGATGTCCAGATTCTCCAATACCCGGGTTACGTGGTTCTGGAGCATGAGGGAGGTCATGTCTATCAGATCATTCCGCTCGACGGGCGTCCGCATCTGGGCGAGAACATCAAGCTATGGATGGGAGACTCGCGCGGACACTGGGAAGGCAACACGCTGGTGATCGATGTGACCAACAACAACGCCAAAGGCCGCCTGAGCAGAGCGGGCGATTTCTCAAGCGATAAAGTGCATCACGTTGTACACATAAAGTTCCTCGACGCGAATAATCTAAGGTACGAGGCGACCTTCGACGATCCTTCGGTGTATACCAGACCGTGGACTTTTGGCTTCGACATGAAACGGGCGCTCTTTGGCGAGAACGATCCGACTGGGGCGGGCCAGGAGAACTACGAGCAATGGGAGGAGGCCTGCGTTGAGGGATTGCGCGACGTTGACACCGCATTAAGGCCTGCGGACAGCGCCAGCGCGGTCTCCGAGAAAAAGTAGACCGGAGGAGCGATGGGAAGCAGGTGTTGACGCGCGCGTCAGGACCTGTCCCGGTGCCCAACAGCTATTGAGCGAACTGTTGCCAGTGATAGAATTCTGCGGCAGGGGATCATGTCGAGAATTTGCGCGCTTCTCCGAACGCTTGCAGCCTTGTTCGCGGTATCGGCGCCCGCGCAGACGGTCGTCTCAAACGTCGAATGGCGGCAGTATGCCGGCGATCTGCACAGCACCAAATACTCTCCGCTCGACCAGATCAACGCCTCCAACGTCAAACAACTCCAGGTTGCCTGGCGCTGGAAGTCTTATAACTTCGGTCCGCGCATCGAGGCCAACATGGAGACGACGCCGCTGATGGTGGGCGGCGTTCTCTACTTCACCGCCGGTCTGCGGCGCGACGTGATCGCCGCCGATGCGGTAACCGGCGAAACGCTCTGGATGTACCGCCTCGAAGAAGGAGACCGCGCCGGGCTGTTTCCCCGCCCCTATAACCGCGGCGTTTCCTACTGGACCGATGGCCGCGGCGACGCGCGAATTCTGGCCGTAACCGCAGGCTACAATCTCGTAGCGATGGATGCGAAAACCGGGCTGCCGGCGCCTGGCTTCGGCAAGAAAGGCATCGTCGATCTCTTCGAGACGCTGGAGCGGCCGAAAGCTGGTGAGATCGGCAGCACTTCCCCGCCCCTGATCGTCAGAGATGTCGTGATCGTCGGCGCGGCGGGCAAGAACGGAACGGCTCCCGTCAGCAAGACGAACACGCCGGGCGATGTCCGGGGCTTTGACGTGCACACGGGCAAGCTGCTCTGGACGTTCCACACGATCGCTCGCGCCGGCGAGTTCGGCAACGACACCTGGAAAAACGATTCCTGGAAGTATACCGGCAACGCGGGCGTGTGGGCCCCGATGAGCGCCGATGAGGAACTCGGATATGTCTACCTGCCGGTGGAATCGCCCACGGGAGATTTTTACGGCGGCCACCGCCCCGGCGACGGCCTCTTCGGCGAGAGTCTGGTGTGTCTCGATGCCCGCACGGGCAAACGTATCTGGCATTTTCAAACCGTCCACCACGGCATCTGGGACTATGACAACCCCGCCGCGCCGAACCTGCTCGACATCACGGTGGATGGAAAGAAGATCAAGGCGGTGGCGCAGGTTACCAAACAGGGCTTTGTTTATACGTTCGATCGCATAACGGGCAAACCTGTCTGGCCGATCGTGGAACGGCCCGTGCCGCAATCCGATGTACCCGGCGAAGCCACCTCGCCGACACAGCCTTTTCCAACGAAGCCGGCGCCGTTCGATGTGCAGGGGACATCGCTCGACATGCTCGACAACCTGACGCCGGCGATCCGCGCGGAGGCGGAGAAGATCGCTTCCCAATACAAGCTCGGACCGCTCTTCACGCCGCCTATCGTGGTCGACAGCGGCGGCAAAAAGGCCACTCTGATCTTGCCCTCGGTGAACGGAGGAACGGATTGGGAAGGCGCGGCTGTCGATCCGGAAACGGGCATCCTGTATGTCGGATCCGTAACGGATCCCTTTTCAATAGGCATGGTGCAAGGCGGCGACCGGTCGGATATGGCTTATATCGGGACCCGTGGCGGCCGTCCCGATCGCCCTCTGGGCATGCCGCTGGTAAAACCACCATGGGGGCGTATCACCGCAATCGACATGAACACGGGCGAGCATGTCTGGATGAAACCAAATGGCGCTGCGCCGGAAGTATTCCAAAACAATCCGGCGGTGAAGGGGATCGATCTGAGCGAAGCGGGCAATCCCGCGCCCGCGATGCTTCTCGTTACGAAAACTCTGCTCTTTGCCGGCGAAGGGTCCGGGTTATTGAATGGCGCGTTTGGCGGCGGTGGACCGATGCTTCGGATTCTCGACAAGAAGACCGGCCAGATGATTCATCAGATCAAACTGGGCGGCGTCACGTCAGGCACACCGATGTCTTATATGGTCAACGGCAAGCAATACATCGTAATCGCCACGACGAATCGAACCGAGGGCGCGGAACTCGTCGCGCTAACCCTGAAGGATTCGAATTAGGGCCTGTTAACACTACGAAAAGTAAGCGCGGAACAAGGTGAACACTGCCCGGTTTTAGCCGAAATACTCTACATCGCGACTCTTTGAGCCACGTTCTTAATCGTAAGTGTGCCTCAAGTTTCTTGCGCACCAGGAGGCCGCGCGCGGCGTAGAAGAGCCTACCGGCCTGTCGCTGGAACACATTTCGCGTTAAAACCACATAGTGTTAACAGGCCCTAGCAACCTCTTAGAAAACGTACTTCAGCGCCATCTGCAGAATTCTCGGGTCGCCGGCCTGACCCGTCGTGGCGGGGCCGGTCACCGCGGTCTGCGTGATCTGCCCGAACAGCGGGCTGGTCATCAGAGTGCTGTTGGTCGATAACGCGCGGTTCACCACGTTCGGCAGGTTGAACGCTTCCGCACGGAATTCGAGATACTGCCGCTCGTGAATCGGGAACCTTCGGGAAAGCGCCACGTTTACCACTAACAGCCCAGGGCCGCGAATTGTATTCTTGCCGACATTGCCCAACTGGCCGGCCAGGTTGGGTATATAGCACGCGGTGTTAAACCATTCCGCGTTCGACTGGGTGAAGGTCGACTGCTGGGACGGACTGCAGATGAGGTCCGGACGCTGGATGCCATTGGTGGCTGTTTGTCCAATCGTCCCGTTCAGCGCGTAGTCTTTGCCGCTTAACAGGTTCGCGTCCAAACCGCTCTGAATGCGGATGATCGGCGACAGCTGCCAGTTACCGGCAAACCTCTGCGCCCACGCATTACTGAATTTCGGGCTCGTAAACAGGTATGAACTGCTGAAGATCTGGCGGACGTCCTGCGTGCAATCGCCACGGCTGGACTGGAAGTTGAAAGGGTCCTGCCCGTCATAGTGATTATTGATCGTGCCCGGCTCGGCAATGCTGATGCAGTGCGACCAGGTGTAGATGATCTGCGCGCTCACGTTGTTGTTGAATCGTTTGTTCACCGTGACGACCGCGGCATTGTAGTTGGCGTTTCCGGCAGCAACGGTGGTCTGCATGAATCCGTAATACTTACCGTAAGTATTGTTATCCAGTATCAGCAGACGCCTCTGCTCCGTGTTCGCGGTAGTGGAACAAGGACCGGCGGCCGTCAGGCCATACTGGCCTGCAGAACAAGTACCCGGAATATAAATCGCCGGATTGTTTTCGTTTTCAATCCACTGATGGGTGGTTTTGTTGCCCACATAGGCGAGCGTTAAGGACCAATCCGAGCCGAACTGCCTCTGCAGACTCACATTCCATTGCTGCGTGTAGGGATTGGGACTGTTGGGCGTGAACAGATTGTAGGCTCCGTCGAGGGGGAAGGTTACTTGCGGTCCCAGCGTGAACGGGAATGGATCCCCGCCCGATGTGCTCCCGTACGGGTTTGACAATACCGGATTGGTCAGCGATAGCGCTCCGCCGAAGGGAGGATTGTTGGCTGCGTTGACTTCAAATCCGAAGCCCGGGACATCGTAAAAGATCCCGTAGCCGATACGAATGACTTCCTTGCCCAGACCTCGCGGATCGATTACCAGACCAGCGCGGGGAGAGAAAATCTTGAAGTCCTTTGGAGTGATCCCATAGTTCTGATTCCATCCCTTGTCGCCTGGGAAGATCAACCCGGCAGGCGCATTCGGATAGACCGTGCTGACCACGCCATTCAGGAAATTGCTCATCTGGAATTGTTCGACGAACGGAAAATTCGATTGCGCCTGGCTCGGCAGGAATGGTTCCCAGCGGAGGCCATAGTTAAAGTTGATCCGCTTGTTTATCCTCCAGTTGTCCTGAACATACAGACCGATCTGGTCTCCGCGCTGAAAGGTTCGGGATCCGTAGCCCTGGTTGAGAGTGGCTGGTAACCCAGCCACGAAATCCGCTAACCCGCTTCCAGCTCGCGTGCCGCTGAAAACAAATTCACCATCGTCCAGCCTGGGGCTGGTGTAGTTGTATTGCATGCGGGCAAAGTTTACGCCGAATGCGATCTGATGATTGCCTCGGACCATGTCGATGTCGTCGGTAATCTGACCGATCGACTCCGGAACCTGAAAGTTGGTGAGTCCGGCTGTCCCTATACTGATGCTTCCGCTGATCTGAAAACCGAGAAGCGGATAGGGAGCGAGCGAGTTCATGTTGATGCCGATGGCGCTCGGATAAACAGTCGAAGGCTCGTAATTATTATTGGGCGCGTACTCGGCCGAAGCCCGGAATGTGTTGATCGTCGTGGGAGAGATGAGATAGGTATCGCCTATTACGCCGGTATAGGCTGCATTGGCCTGCCCACTGAATCCGCTGGTCCCCGCCAGCAAGTTCGTAGTGGCGTCGGACACGGCGAGCTGGTTGCTATAACGTCCGGAGAAGTAGCGGGCAAACATCGTGTTTTTGGCGCTTTGCTGGTAATCGACGCGGGCGAGGATCTGCTTCTCGTCGGAGACTACGGGGAAACCGTAAGTAACTGCCCCGCACTGATTGGGGGCGGGCGAGGGTGCGAACCACGAGCCGATTTTGGCGGTGATCGGGCTGATCAAAGACGGCGCCAGGATATTGTTCACATATGGCGCTCCCAGGGTCTTCTGCACCCCGGCGTTGCAAGCGGGTGATTCCTGCACCGTAAAGTTCCCCGCCAGATCCGCGGCAGTGGGGATGGTGGCAACCGTGGTGCCCGCGTCGGACCGCAGAATCGTATCCTGGTAGCCGAAAAAGAAGAATAATTTATTCTTCTTGATCGGTCCGCCGAATACGCCTCCGAACTGGTTGCGCTTCAGGGAATCGCGTTTGGCGGCAAAAAAGTTGCGCGCATTCATATCGCCGTTCCGAAAATACTCGAACGCATCACCATGCCAGTCGTTGGTGCCGGCCTTGGTGATTATGTTCGCTACCGCCCCGGAATGATGCCCATAGCGGGCTGGCATGGAACTGGTCTCGAGCTTGAACTCCTGTAACGCATCCGGAAATGGTATAGGCAGCGGGCTGTATGCTTCAAGGCCGCTGTGATCCACGCCGTCGAGCTCATACAAAACACTCAAGACAGAACTGCCGGCCACTGAAATTGCCGCTGCCGGATATTGGCGTCCTGCCGTGGTGGCAGCGCCTGTGGACACGGAGGGTGCGGAGAGGAGGAGCAGTTCCTGTGGGTTGCGGCCGTTTAGCGGCAGATCCACCACACGCTGATTGTCGACCACACTGCCCACGGCTGTGCTCTGCGTTTCCACGAGCGCCGCGCTGGCTTCCACCGACACTTGCTCGCTTACTGCTCCCACCTTCAACGGAACATTGATGGTCGGGTTGCTGCTAACCTGCAACACGATGCCCGACTGCGTGTAGGTGCTGAAGCCTTCTTTCGTCACTTGTAAGGTGTAAGGCCCGATCGGAAGATTGGTCAGTAGGAAGTTTCCATCGGAACCGCTGGTGGTTTCGCGGACCAGACCGGTATCGGTGTGCGTCGCCTTGACTTGCGCACCCGGAACAGCGGCGCCAGTCGCATCCTGCACCGCTCCGGTAATGTTCGAAGTCGTCGTTGCCTGAGCCCAGGCTCCCGCCGTGGTCAGGACTAAAAGAATCGAGGAGAGAATGATAGTTCGCACAAGCAACTCCTTGGAATTTCTGGAACCACTCTTTGTAACCTGGCAAATGCTTTCTTGAGAGAGAACGCCGCGACCGAAACCGGAGACCTTGCCCAAAACCTCAAAGCGAGTTTCCTCTGTATAAGCGGCTTTCTTCGGAATGAACGGGCGAAAGAACAAAGACACACTTCTGGCATGTGACGCCATCGCGACTTCTTACGAACAGGCCCGGATTACTAAACTAACCTTGCTCGGCAGCGGCCTCGCAGTAATTACTCTGCGAGTTTGCCCGCTACGTAAATGGGATTAGCATATTCCATAAAGGTCGATTTGTCAAATAAAGTTGCCATCAATTTCACGGGGATTTTTCTGGACGTCCCACGCCGCGTTGTTGCAGCTGTTTCCCGATGCGAGTGTCCGGTTCTGCGCTACTGTTCTTCACTGATGCGGGCGCAGAGGAAGGCCCGCATTGGACTTTGGCACGACATTCACATTCGCCGATCCAATCGCGATCTGCTTCCAGTAGTCCCACTCCGGATAAGCCGCGGATCCGTGGACCGACCCGCTGGGCCCTATGTCTTTGGGTTCCTCGAAGAAACCGACCCCGCCATGAAGCGAAATTGCGATTTGTTGAATCTGGGCGTCCCTTCGCAGATTGAAAGCTCGGCTGACCAGGGCGCGTACCGAGTAGTCCGCCAGTGCGATTCCGTGGTCCAGCAGTAGTGAGCCGTCCTTGTCGCCCATCACACCAACCAGCGCGCGCCCCAGCGCCGGACTGCTGATCAGCGTATTTGTCGCGCTGGGGTCAAACTTGACGATATCGAAAATGGGCAGGCCATCCCCGATGAACATGGCTTTGCTCAGGACCGGGCGCAGCTTCACGTTACTCTGCCCGAAGACACGCAGCTCGGGTGTATGAGCGTGCAGGACGGCCATCACGTCGGGCCTCGCCCTGTAGATCTCGCTGTGAATGAAACGTTCCGAGTATTGGGCGATGTCCCCGCCCTTGACTGGCTTGGCATCGAGGTCGTCTTCAACAATGTCCGCCGCGGTGACCATGCCCGGGGCGACATCGTGCGCAATGTAAAAATGATTCGGGTTTGTGCGGCTGCGCGCGCTCACATGCGCGAGGCCGTCCGGTGTCAGAACCCCCAGTTCGGAGGACGCCAGCATGCGGTTCGCAAGCACCAGATCTTCGATCACGGCCTGGTCGGGATCGGCCGGCGGCTTTGTGTTCGGGTTCTTCAGGCGGGCCAGGTCGCGAGTTCCCAGGTAATTGAAGAAAATCGA
>JBEKTF010000080.1:0-23010 GCA_049516355.1 Bryobacteraceae bacterium
CGCCACAGGCGGAGGACTCGCCGAGCGGATCACAAGCGTCGCCGGGAGTTCCTCCTGGTTCGTCGGCGGCTTCATCACGTACACCAAGCGCATGAAGATGGAACTGCTGGGAGTTCCCCTCGAGATTCTCGATCAATTCGGCACAGTCAGCGCGGAAACAGCCGAAGCGATGGCGAGCGGCGCGCGCCGCCGCACGGGCGCAACCTGGGCTGTCTCGATCACGGGCAACGCCGGACCCGCCACGGATGGAGAGGAAGCACCGGTAGGCATGATCCACGTCGGAATCAGTGGCCCGGCCCTGGTCGGCCAAAGAGATACGGTGTCATTTCATCGCCAATGGCCCACCAGCGACCGGGCGCGTGTGCGCGCCTTCGCCGCGCAGATGGCGCTCGATCTTTTACACCGGAAATTGAATCAGTAAGGCGCGAACCGCGTCGATACAGAGCGCGGCGGCGTGCTTCGATTCGTTCGAAAGCCCCCCAACCGCCTGTTCAACGTCGGAAGTATTCAGGGTTTTAAGGGTGGCCTTATCGCGGCCGGCGATGAGTTCAGTCAGTGCCGACCCCGCCGCGATGGAAGCCGTACAGCCTCGCACTTTAAAGCGCGATTCCGCCACGCGCCCGTCTTCGATGACAGCGGAAAGCCGCAGGATATCGCCACAGATGGGATTCGAAACCTCAATGGTGACGGCCGGCGAAGGCAGTTCCCCGACATTGCGCGGGTTCCGGAAATGTTCGATCAATTCCGGGCTCATAGTTGCATTTTACCTGGCAGCGTTCATTACCACGTCATAAACCGCCTGTAGGATACGCATGAAGTTCGAATTTCACTTCTTCCAGGAGAGGTATCCATGGCACACAAAGGCGCCGACCATCATCATCAAGCTGCCCATCATCATGAAGCCGCAGCCAAACATCACCGCGAAGCCGCGACTCACCATGAGGCCGGCAAGCTTCATGCCGACGAGCACAGCACGGCACAACACAGCATGGCCCACCAGGGCTGAGTGGAATGGGCCCGGCAACGGGCCCTGTTCCCTGCGACTCCCCGCAATGCAGAACGAGCGAACGCGCTGTAATCCGTTTTAAACAGGAATCCGACATAATCGGATACAAGCTATGTCACAGCTCATTCGCATCGCGCTGCTGGCCGTCCTCTCACTTTTTCCTCTCTTCGCACAGCCGGCCCCGGATCGGGGTCTCCTTGTGATTTCCATTGACGGAATGCGTCCGGACTATGTCAGCGCCGCCGATCAGCACGGCCTGAAAATCCCCAACCTGCGGCGCATCGCGGCAACTGGTGCGCACGCGCGCGGTGTGCGTGGCGTCCTGCCCACCGTCACCTATCCCAGCCACACGACCCTCATGACCGGCGTCTGGCCCGCGAAGCACGGCATCTACGCAAACACAACCTTCGACCCCCTCGGCAAGAACTTCAGCGGCTGGTATTGGTACGCCGAGGACCTCCGAGTCCCTACGCTCTGGGAAGCGGCGGCAAAGGCCGGATACGTCGTGGGAAGCGTGAGTTGGCCTGTCACGGTCGGCGCGCGCGGAATTTCATGGCTGATTCCCGAGTACTGGCGCGCATCGAACGATGAAGACCTCAAGCTGATGCACGCGCTTTCGACGCCCGGCCTGATGAAAGAGTTGGAGCCGCAGGCCGGGAAATACGTGACCGATCTGGATAACGCGATCCCGGGCGACTGGGCGAGGACCCATTACGCCGAGGCCATCATTCGCCGCAAACACGCCCGCTTTCTGACCGTTCATCTCGCCGCGCTCGATCACCTTGAGCATGAGGCCGGCCCCTTCAGCCCGGAGGCCAACTCGACCCTTGAGGAGATTGATCGCATGGTGGGAACGCTGGAGCAGGCGATGCGCGACGAAACGCGCAACGCCGCAACCTGTGTGGTTTCCGATCACGGCTTTGCGGCCATCGACCATCAGTTCAATATCGGCGTCCCATTTGTAAAGGCGGGGTTCATTACGCTCAACGAGGGCAAGAATTCAACGGTTAAGGATTGGACCGCTTCGCCCTGGAACACCGGCGGCCTGGCCTTCGTGGTATTGAAAGACCCGCGCTATCAGAAGGTGCGCAGTGCGGTGGAAAAGCTGCTCCACGACCTTGCGGCCGATCCGGCGAACGGCATCGACCGGATTCTGAACCGCGGCGAAATCGGCGGCATGGGCGGCGCCGCCAACGCCGAGTTTGTGGTTGATATGAAGCCCGGATTCGTGCTGGGCGGAGCGCTTGATGGCCCGGTGGTGCGCGAGGTCAAGCCTGGCGGCACACATGGATATTCGCCAAGGCATCCGGAGATGCTGGCCTCATTTCTGATCTCCGGCCCGGGCATCCGGCAAAACTTCGATCTGGGCGAGATCGACATGCGCAGTATAGCGGCGACGCTCGCATCTTATCTGGGTGCGTCTTTCACCACCGGCGACTTGCCTGCGCTGAACATCGCCGAGGCAGCGAGCGCCGCGTCGAAACGATAGGCTTATTTCGGACTAACCTTTTGGTAATCCGCCGGGATCGCGAATACGGAATCCGGAATGGAACCAGTTGAGAAATCGGTTGATTCCATCGTCATCTCCATCAGTGAGCCCGAACCAGCACCGGAGCCTGGTGCACTGCCTGTCGCGGCGCCCATGCGAGCCAGCGCCTGCTGTGCCGCCGCTGCAGCCGGGCCGCCCTGGCTCTGCATTGCCTGCAGCCGGGCCATGGCGTCTTTCATCTTTGCCATCTGATCCGGGCTCATCTGAGGAACGGCAGGAGCGGCAGCGCCGCCGCCGGCGGCCGTCATTTTCATCACCTGAAGCACCGGCACCCCGTTCATCTCGGCCATCTTTCGCTGCAACTCAGCCATGCCCGCCTGCATGCCCTGGTTTCCCCCGGCGAGTGCCGTCCACGGAAACCGGCTCGCGTTCCTTTGGTAAAACGCGCGCATCTCCCCTACTCCAGGCGCATCCGGCGATATCCACATGTCTATTTCCATCTGCATCTTGCCCATCGGGGAGTTCGCGGGGCCATCCATCTCCATCGTCATCATCAGCTCGCTCGCGTTATAGCCGTTGATGGTCTTTTTCTGGCCGGTTTCCTTGACGTCAATCTTCGCTGTCAGATTGCTCTGCCGGCCTCCAACATTGATGTCGCTGAAGTTCATCACGGTAACGGTCTTTTGTTTGTTGTTGATCGTCGTGATGGTTTGGGCGTCGAAATCGAGAATCACCGCCGTATCCCCGTTGTCGTTTCTCATCTTCTGCCCTTTGAACCAGGTTTTCGAGTTCTGATTATTGCCGGCAGCGAGGGACGCCAGCGAGCCTCCGGTCATCTTCCGGGTAGTTGTATAACTGAAATCCGCCCGGGCCGTCCATGAACCCGCAAGCAAGGCGGCGGTCAAGAGGGCGGCGGTCTTCGTGCTGTGGCAAATCATGCGTGAAAATCCTCCTTGCGTTAGTGTAATGCCTTACGCCGGTCCCGCACATATCGTAACGTTGAATAGATGGCGACTCTCTACCGATATCTGCGGGACTACTGGACCCTTGTAGCCGCGGCGCTCGTACTGGCGGCGATCAACCAGGTATTCTCTCTGCTCGATCCACTGATCTTCCGGCACGTGATCGATTCTTATGCAACCCGTTTCCACGAATACACGAGCGCACAGTTTATCCGCGGGGTTTCGCTCTTGCTCGGCGCCGCGGTCGGCGTGGCTTTCGTCTCGCGAGTCGCGAAGAACTTTCAGGACTACTACGTCAATGTGATCACACAGCAGGTCGGTGCGCGCCTTTATGCGGATGGCATCCGCCACTCGCTGGAACTGCCCTATTCGCTCTTCGAAGATCAGCGCAGCGGTGAGACTCTCGGTAAGCTGCAGAAAGTTCGCTCCGATGTCGAGAAGCTGATTGCCATTGCAGTGAATCTGCTGTTTACCACGGTGATCGGCGTGATCTTCGTGATGATCTATGCGGCGCAGGTGCATTGGTCGATCGGGCCCGCCTATCTGCTCACCATCCCGCTGCTCGGCGGGTTGAGTTCCTTGTTGAGCCGCAAGATCAAGGAGGTGCAGAAGACCATCGTCAAAGAGACCACGGCGCTGGCGGGATCGACCACGGAATCCCTGCGCAACATCGAGCTCGTAAAGAGCCTCGGTCTCGCCCAGCAGGAGATCGATCGCCTCAATTCCACCACCGCCAAGATTCTGAAGCTGGAGTTGAAGAAGGTCCGCTACCTGCGCAGTTTGAGTTTCATACAGGGGACGTTCGTCAATATGCTGCGGACCTCTATCCTCTTCCTGATGCTCTATCTGATCTTCACCCAACGCATCACGGTGGGACAGTTCTTTTCGCTCTTCATCTACTCGTTCTTCATTTTCGGCCCGCTGCAGGAATTGGGAAACGTGGTCAATACTTATCGTGAGACCGAAGCGTCTCTGGAGAATTTCGAAACCATTCTCAAGCTGAAGCCGGAGCCGCGGCCGGAGCACCCTGTCACAATTGGTCCCTTGCAGACGCTGGCTTTCAAGGACGTGGAGTTCCAGCATCAATCGGCGAACCGCCCCGCTCTCGAAGGAATCTCATTCAGCGTTTCGCGCGGGGAAACCGTCGCATTCGTGGGACCGTCGGGTTCGGGCAAGACAACCCTGGTGAAACTCCTGGTCGGACTCTACCGTCCGCAAACGGGCCACATTTACTACAACGGAACGCGTGAAGACGAAATCGACATCGATGGGCTGCGTGAACGCATCGGCTTTGTCACCCAGGATTCTCAGTTATTTTCAGGTTCGATTCGCGAGAACCTGCTGTTCGTGCGGCCAGGTGCTACGGACGCCGACTGCATGGATGTTCTCCGCCAGGCGGCGGTAGAAAGTCTGCTGGCGCGCGCCGACCGCGGTCTCGATACGGTGATCGGCGAAGGCGGCGTCAAAGTATCGGGCGGCGAGAAGCAGCGGCTCTCGATCGCGCGGGCGCTGCTGCGGAAGCCGCAGTTGATGGTGTTCGATGAAGCCACGTCGTCTCTCGACTCCCTGACGGAAGAGGAGATCAGCCAGACGATTCGCGACGTCGCCACTAGCCGCGACGCGATCACGATTCTGATTGCGCACCGGCTCTCGACGGTGCTGCATGCGGATCGCATCTACGTACTCGAGCGCGGACAGATCGTCGAATTCGGCAGGCATGAAGAGCTGATCGAGCGGAAGGGTTTGTATTACGCGATGTGGCGCCAGCAGGTCGGCGAAGGGCGGGCCGCGCGGGCGGTAGTGGGCGAACGTGCCCTGGCGTAGGGCGCGCCCTGAAACGACCTTTCCAACCACTCCCCGACGGTCGCGGCTCTGAAGAAGGCTGCTTGCCGAGCCGCGACCGTCAGGGAGCGGTTCGATGTCGTGCGGTTTATTCGAAAGACCGATCTGCACCAGTCTGGTGCACACTTGATATTCTGATGGCATGGCAACGAAGAGCAAAGCGGCATCGGCGAGATCTGTCCGGCAAAGCGTTACCTTGCCGGCAACCTTGGCGGCTGATGTGCGGCGCGTCGCCAGGGAGCGGCACGTAACCATGAGCCGGGCGCTGGTCGTGCTGGCGGAACGTGGAGTGCGCGCCGAGGCCGAAGCAAAACAACAGCTCAAGGTAACTTATCGCCGCTTCCTTGAGGAGCAGGAACCGGACCGCAAGAATGAAGCCGGCCGCGACCTGATCCGCGCCATCTTCGGGAAAAACTCCATTGCCGAAGATTCAGTTCTCTGATCTTCCGCGTGCCGTCTGGCATCATTTACTTCAACGGGTCGATGAACGCGGCATCTCTATCGGCGATTTGCTGGCCCTTCAAGCCTGGGTGCGCACTGGCCCGGTGCCCCGGACGGGGACTGGTATAAAGACTTCGGCTCGTTTGTCCTGTGCGGCTCGGGCAAGCTCCCGAAGACCGTCCTCGAGAAGGGCATGAAGCCGTTCGGAGATCCGATTGGGTAACCGCGATGTTGAACTTCCCCGAACCGGACTTGGACTAACGACTTCTCGACCGCCTGGGTTCGTTGCCGCATAACTTAAGTAGCTGGCCGGCAGATAAGTGCCGTCGGCTGATGCCGTGGATACCTGCGAATTAGCGGATCTATTTCAATCTTGGGTCGAACGCGAAAGGCACTGGCGCGGTGAACTCAATCAGCGAAAAATCCCGATGATCAGGGTTCAGCAGGTAATTGTGTTCATGGGGAACAATCGCGGACGGAACCGAGAAGACTGCGCTCTCGCCTCGAAGTTGCCATTCCGTTCCAATGACCCGTGTGTCGTCTATCGGAACTGCTCCGTCCCATCCCTTTGGCAAGGCCCTGAGTTCGACGGTTTCCATCGAAAGGGACGGCGGAATCTCGATTTCTATCAAGACCATATCGCGCGGAAGCGACCCGCTGTTCGCCAACACTTCCAAAGCGCACAACGATGCGCTTTGGGCGCAATAGACGATACGGGTGCCGCGATGATTCCATCGCCCTCCGTAAAGCCGGGCACCTTCGCCATCGTTCGATGGAAACCGGGCGCTACAAATTCGGTAAACAGTCAACTATTTACCAGACGCCGTGTTCCATTTGACCCAGCACATCGATGACGCGTTTGGCTCCATCTGAAGTGGCAAGAAGGGATATCGGAGGGGCGAAATTCAATGCCCTCACCGGCGTCCCCAGCCAGCGCATCGCCTCTTGCCTGTCACCGATTACTTCCGTGGCTCTTTCGATTGCCGCGGTAAGCACCTCATCTTCGTACGTGGGCGGGGTTTCGCGATTCGGAAGATCCTGGGTTCGCCTATCGTTCTCGTCTGGGGTAATCCCATTGGCGGCCTTCACTACAATCCCGCGAATTCCGCTGCGGGAGTCGACGTGGAGCTTCCTCTGTATGTTGGCCAGATAAGTCTCTACAGTGCGCGGGCTTATTTGCAGCAACCGCCCAATTTCCTTCTCACTTTTGCCTGAGCCAAAGGCTACCAGCACTTTCGATTCCCTTGAACTCAGACCATATGTGTTGGCTGTGACCATTACCGCAGCAGTTAATGCATCCGGCGAACCGACAGGGAATCGGGATCGTACGGACCCGAGCCCTCCTTTTCCGGATTCCGATGCGGAGTTGTCTGGCTGGCTCTTTGTCACTATTTTTATGATATCTGAACGCGGAGTCGGTTTTCGATTACAACTACCGCGTCAATGGCTTCACTCAAACGCGTCTTCGTCCAGTCGATCATTCATTCGCCTGTGGGCAAGGAATTTGCCGCGAGCCTCGAGACTCGCGCGAAACGGCGTTGAACCGCGGTAGTTGACCTCAGCGGTATTGGCCAGTGCTAATCCCGGCGAGATGTCCTCGAACCGGACTTCGCGACAACAGCTAGATTGTTCTTCTGCGAGATCAGCGCTCAGTTCGTGCTTCGTGGAGGAAGCTTTTGAAGGCGATGAACTCTTGTTTGTACGATAATAAAATTCCGCTCTCACAATGCCAATCGTGCCAGCAAGTTCCGAGTGGCTAACCGCAAGCCGTTCATTGAGACATCATTACGCGATGCGGTATGGGAAGTCCTGTCGTTTGAAAGAACCAAGTTCGCATCGGACTTGCACAATTGCGCTGTTGATGAATTTGAAATTCGCCATCGGCACCCCCAACTACTCGTTTGATCGCGACGGTAGAATTGTCGACACCGTCATTGATAGGCGAAACCGTCAAGCCTTTTGCCCCAGGATATCCCCGTTTAGATGGAATGTCGGAGAAGGTGATGTCGCACATTCGTGTTAACGAATTGGCCAGACAACTGGAAATGAAATCCCGGGAGGTCATCGACAGGCTACACGAACTGGGTATTGCCCAAAAGGTCACCCATTCCAGTTCGGTCAGTGAGGACCAGGCTAATCAGCTCCGCCGATATTACGCTGGCGAGTCGCCGATAGCGTCGACGCAAAGCACAGATCCGCGTCTGCCTGCTCCGGCGGTGCCGAGGGTAAGCGAAAGCGTTATGGGTACAAGCGAGAGCGGAGTTGAACTCTATATCGACGCTGCCGTGTTGATCGGAGAACCGGAGGCGAATAGCTGGGTCGATCATTCTCCAGACTGGCGGAATCAACATGCGATGTGGGAACACGCAAACCAGACCATCTCCAAGCCGTCACCATCTCAACAGGATTTGAGCTCAGCCGTCATTCAGCTCCAGAGGTCGGTGGAGCATCGTGACAAGCTCCTCGACCATTTGTATTCATTTGAAAAGATTCCAGGGCGTAGACCGGGTTCGAAATATGAAACGATGGCAGACCTGAAAGTCATCAGGCCCACTCTCAAGATCCGTCTTCGCGATCTGCGCAACCGCCTGATGCACGAATTCGACGAGATCCCGCTGAACGTCTCGGACTGCGAAGAGTTGGCGGACACCGCCTGGTACTACCTAAAGGCCACAGATCATCTGGCCCATCAATGCATATCGGATTTCGACCTGACTCTTCACTCGCCAGCGGAAAGCAGGCGCATTTAACAATAACGTTTAAGCGCTCAGATTGGACAGCTTGGATTATTGCGGATGTGCCAGACGAAGCGCTGCAAAGCGCCGCGACTGAAAAGAATCTGATAATTCAGGCAACGCCACCAAGAGTACAAAAGAAAGACAATCGCACCAGAATCTGGGGTACAGCCTCTGGCTCGCCGCAGGCGCTGAACTCACTAGTTCATATGTTCTTTGGTGAATCAGCGCTGAGGTGAATCAGTGTTTCGTAGGGACGGCGGCGTTCAAGTCCCGCAGCGCTGCAAAGTACTGCGCGTCGAGCGTCTCGCCCATCACGTCACGGCCGGCGACCGTGATCAGGTCGAACAGGCAAACGCCGCTGTGATCCACACGGCGTTCTGGGAAATGGCCGTTTTTTGAGCTCGACCGCCTTACCTCATCCGCAGATCGCGCCCGGTCATATCCTTCGGCTGACTCTCACCGAGGACACCCAGGATCGTGGGCGCGATATCCTGCAATGCCCCGCCCTGCCGCAGCTTTTCGCAGGAATCGTCGACCAGAATCAGCGGCACCGGATTCGTCGTGTGATAAGTGTGCGGACCGTGCGTGACCGGGTCGATCATCATTTCCGCATTGCCGTGGTCGGCCGTAATCATCCAGCGCCCGTTTTTCTCTTTGAGACGCTGCCAGATGCGCCCAAGGCACGCATCCACCGTTTCCACCGCGCGCACGGTCGGCTCCATTTTGCCCGAATGCCCCACCATATCGGCATTCGCGAAGTTCATGATGATCACGTCGAAATCCTTCTTGCCCATGGCATCGAGCACGACATTCGTGACGCCTTCCGCGCTCATCTCCGGCTTCAAATCGTAGGTCGCGACCTTCGGTGACGGCACCATTTCCCGTTCTTCGCCGCCGAACGGTTTCTCCATTCCGCCATTGAAGAAGTAAGTCACGTGAGCGTACTTTTCGGTTTCCGCGACGCGCAGGTTTTTCCAGTTCAATTGTTCGAACACGTTGGCCAGAATGTTATTCAGCGGTTCTTTCGGCAGCACGAACGGCACGGTGAAGGACTTGTCGTACTGAGTCATGGTGGTGATGAATAGGTTCTTCCCGGACTTCGTCAAAACCTCGGTCATCTCGCGGCCGCGGTCGGCGCGGTAGTTGAAGAAGATGCACGTGTCGTCCTCGCGAATCAGTGCGATGGGCTCATTGTGGCCGTCCACTATGGTCACGGGTTCGGTGAACTCGTCCGTGACGCCTTTTTCGTACGAGCGCCGCATGACTTCCACGGGATCGGCCAGCCTGTCACCATCGCCAACCGTCATCGCACGGTATGCGCGATCGATCCGCTCCCAGCGCTTATCGCGATCCATCGCGTAGTAACGCCCTTCCACGGACGCTATCTTCCCCACACCGATTTCACGCATGTGCTTCTGGATATCGCGGATGTAGCCGATACCACTCTCGGGCGCCGTATCGCGCCCGTCCATGAAGCAGTGAACGAACACATGCTCGACGCCTTCCCGCCTCGCCATTTCGAGCAGCGCATACAAATGAGTGAGCTGCGAGTGGACGCCGCCGTCGCTGCACAAGCCCATCAGATGCAGCCTGTGTCCCTCGCGGGCGTGATGCATGGCGGCGAGCAGAATCGGGTTTGCGAAAAAGTCGCCGCTCGCGATCATCAGGTCGATGCGCGTGACGTCCATATGCACAACGCGGCCCGCGCCCATGTTGAGATGCCCCACCTCGCTGTTACCCATCTGTCCCTCGGGCAATCCCACATACGGACCCGAAGTATGCACCAGCGTATTCGGGAAAGAACGCAGCAGCATGTCGTAATTCGGTTTGCGCGCGGCTGCAATCGCGTTACCTTCGATCGCGGGAGAATAACCCCAGCCATCGAGAATGGTCAGAATCAGCGGTTTGTTCCGTGCCATGGCTATTGCCGAAACGCTTTCCTGCCCGGAAATTTCGCGGCATTTCCCAATCGCTCTTCGATACGCAGAAGCTGATTGTATTTCGCGATGCGATCGGTCCGGCTGGCCGAGCCCGTTTTGATCTGGCCCGCGTTGGTGGCGACCGCGAGATCCGCAATGAACGGGTCTTCGGTCTCACCCGAGCGATGCGAAACTACGGCCGTATAGCCGGCTTTGAACGCTGTCAGCATGGCGTCCAGAGTCTCGGTCAACGTTCCGATCTGATTGACTTTGATCAGAATCGAATTCGCCACGCCCATGTCGATCCCTTTATTCAGCCGCTCCGTATTGGTGACAAACAAATCGTCGCCGACGAGTTGCGTGTTCGCGCCAAGCGTGTCGGTCAAAAGCTTCCAGCCCGCCCAGTCGTCTTCCGCCAGGCCGTCTTCAATCGAAACGATCGGGTACTGCCGCCGCCAGTTCGCGTAAAACTCCACCATCTGCTCGCTCGTATGGCGGCTCTTATCGGACTTCTTGAAAACATATACGCCATCCTGATAGAACTCGCTCGACGCCGGATCGAGCGCGATGCCGATCTGTTCGCCGGGCTTGTAACCAGCCTTCGTAATAGCTTCCAGGATCACTTCCAACGCTTCCTCGTTGGATTTCAGACTCGGCGCAAACCCGCCTTCATCGCCGACCGAGGTCGAGTACCCACGCTTCTTCAGCACGCCCTTCAAGGTGTGGAAGACTTCAACACCCATGCGCAACGCTTCGGAAAATTTCTCCGCCCCGTAGGGCACGATCATGAACTCCTGCATATCGACCGAACTATCCGCGTGCACGCCGCCGTTCAGGATATTCATCATCGGTACAGGAAGCGTGGAGGCGTTCACCCCGCCGAGATATCGATAAAGCGGGGCATGTTGCGATGCAGCGGCCGCCCGGGCCACCGCCATCGACGCGGCGAGCATGGCGTTCGCCCCGAGATGGCCCTTGTTGGGCGTGCCATCAAGATCGATCATGATCTGGTCGATCTTCGCCTGCAGGGTGGCGTCGTGACCGGCAAGCGCCTTTTGAATGGGCCCGTTTATGTTCGCGACCGCCTTGAGCGAGCCTTTACCCAGGTATCGGCTCTTATCGTCGTCGCGCAGTTCGACGGCTTCATGCTCCCCCGTCGATGCGCCGCTGGGAACGGCAGCCCGGCCCATGCTGCCGTCGGCGAGAAATACTTCCGCTTCGACGGTGGGATTTCCGCGTGAATCGAGAATTTCAATACCACTCACTCTGATAATGGTTGACAAAGTAATCTCCTGCGTCTTTTCTCAATCTTCAATCGTCTCTTGCTGAATCGGGTTACACGCGACTCCGGCGCCGCGTTTCTTAAGAACCAAATGGGTGTGCCACTGAGGCCTTTAGGATACGGCTATGGGAAATCGGCGAAGGTACCACCGTGATTCCGGACTCGGTGACTACGCGGCCGTGCGCCCGGTCTTCTCCCGCGTCGAACCCCACTCTGCTGTTTTCCGGCAGCGTCACATCTTCCCCGATGATGGCGCGCCGGACCCGGCTGTATCTTCCTACCGTCGCGCGCGGGAGCAGGATCGATTCATCGATCTCGCAATAGCTGTTCACCCTGACAAAAGGCCCCAGCACGCTGCGATTCACGCGTCCGCCGGAAATGATGCAGCCCGGAGAGACGATGGAATCGACCGCCAGACCCATCCGCCGACCCTCCTGCGCGAAGACGAACTTGGCCGGAGGCGCCTGAAACGCTCGCGTGCGGATCGGCCAGCGCTGGTCGTACAAATTAAACTCCGGAGAAACCGCGACCAGATCCATGTTGGCGTCGTAGAAGGCATCGAGCGTACCCACGTCGCGCCAGTAACGCGCGGCTTTCGCGTTCAGATCGAGAAAATCCCACGCTACCACGCGGCGCCGGTTGAGGCACTTCGGCAATATGTCTTTCCCGAAATCGTGCGAGGAATCCGGATCTTCGGAATTGGCATTCAGTTCGTCGATCAGGACCTGCGTATTGAACAGGTAGATCCCCATCGACGCGCTGACCATCGAGGGATCGAACACGGACCGGGCCGGTTTCCCATGTGCGGGCTTCTCTTCAAAACCCCTGACCCGGTAATTGGGTTCGATCTCGGCGACGCCGAAACGCGTTGCTTCGCACGGGGGAACCTGAATGGTCGCGAGCGTGATGTCCGCGCCGTTGGATGCATGCCAGGCCAGCATGTCCTGGTAGTTCATCTTGTAGATGTGATCGGCGGAAAGGATCAGGACGTGGTCCGGCGCTTCGGTCAGGATGCTTTGTAGGTTCTGGTAGACCGCATCCGCCGTCCCCTGGTACCATTCCTCGCTGACCCGCTTCATCGGCGGCAGGATCTCGACGAATTCGCCCATCTCGGAAGCGAAAATGTGCCATCCGTCACGGATATGTCTGTTTAATTCCAGTGACTTGTATTGTGTTAGGATAAAGATTCTGCGGACGTCGGAATTCATGCAGTTGGAGAGCGTGAAATCGACGATCCGGTAGACGCCACCGAACGGAACTCCTGGTTTCGCGGTATCGCGAGTGAGAGGATAGAGCCGTTCGCCTGCTCCTCCAGCCAGCAATATCGCGAGAACATCGATCATAAGTTGAGATCTGTTCCGGTTAGCGGGCGCTCGGAGGCGGGAATCGGAGCCTTGGGCGTTTAAAAAAGGATACGGGCTTGACTTTTTGTATCAAGCTCATATGATATCAGTACCTTGGCCGGTGGCGGCCAAAGTTAATCTGTGGTCGGTTTGGAGGTGTCGCAAGTTTGGCTGAAGTAAGACTCCAGGACGGTGAAACCCTGGAAAACGCCCTCAGACGCTTCAAGCGTAAGGTGCAGCAGGAAGACATCATCAAAGAGGTCAAGAGGCATTCTTTCTATTTGAAGCCGGGCGAGAAACTGCGTGTCAAGCAGGCTCTGGCGCGCAAACGAAACCGGAAGAAAAGTCGCCGGGAAATCGAATAAACGCTAACCAAGGGGGGCGAATGGCAAGCGCCCCACCTTTTCCCTCAGGATGGTGCCATGCCGGAATTTCAGGATCGGGCCTTAAAATGTATGGACTGCGGAGCGGACTTCGTCTTCACCGCAGGCGAACAGCAGTTTTATCACGAAAAGAATTTCAGGAATGAGCCGAAGCGCTGTAAAACGTGCAAGTTAAAACGGCAGAATAGCCCTTCTGAACGGGGTGGACCTGCCGGGCGCGTTGAAACTTCCGCGGTTTGCTCCCAATGCGGACGGGAGACCACAGTCCCGTTCCGGCCTACTCAGGGACGCCCAGTCTTTTGCCGGGAATGTTTCCAAAGCCGCAAGGCGAGCGGAGCGGCTGCGGGTTAACTGGCTGCGGGTGCGTCTACTCCAATACCCCGAGTGCGGGCGCCACGCGGGAAATGTGCGTTTCGCCGCATTACGAAATCGCACCACTAAACCATGGATCTGAGCAAATCCTCCCTGGAACGCCTGCGCCTGAAGCTCAGGTACAAGGTTCTTTACCATGTCGGCCACAATTGCGCGGACGTCGACGATCTCGTGCAGGAAACCCTCGTCCGCTTTTTCCGCGCGGAGCAGCGCCAGCTAATCCGCAACACCGAGGAACTAGGCGCCTTTCTGAATGGCGTTTGCAGAAACGTGATACTCGAATACCGCCGCCGCTCGCGGCGCGAGCCAACGCTCGATCCGGATACTCCGATCCCGGACGCCGGAATCAGGCCGGAAGCGGACGTTCTCGAGATGCGCGATGCAATCGACAATGGATTGAAAGAATTGGCCGAGCGTGATCGCATGGTCCTGCGCTCTCTTTATCTTGAGGGCAAGGATAAAGAGGCTATTTGCAGAGAATGGGCACTGACGGACGCTCAATTCCGGGTAGTACTATTCCGCGCCAAGGAACGATTCCGTCGCGCTTACAACACGGAAATGAAACGAAGCACCGCTGAGGAGCACTAGGTTGATGGACGAAGGCATGGTTTGCAAAAGGGAGCCGATAGAACGGGAACAAGTAATCGCAAAGTACCTTTCACGGTCGCTTGATGCGGATGCAGTCGAGGAATTTGAAGGTCACTACCTCGGGTGCGATGAATGCTTTGACGAACTCAGGATCAGCGAACGGCTGGCCGCCGATCTCAGAGCGTCAAACCTCGCCTGGAAACAGACTGACGGCGTTTCCGTCCTGCGATTTAAAGCGAATGCAGAGTTGACCCATTCGGCGCAGGAGTTGGACGAACTGCGCCGCGAAGTTCTCGAACAAAGCGATTCGAGGGTCATTATCGACCTCAGCCGCGTCACCCGTATCGACAGTGCCGGTCTGGGGCAGTTGATGAGCTGCTATTCACACCTCGTGAAGAACCGGGGTGCGCTGAAGGTTCTCAACCCCGCGCCAGAAATCAGGAAACTGCTTGATATGACCGGGCTTAGCACTGTGATTCCAACCTTCCAGGACGAGCGGGAAGCCCTCGACAGCTTCAAGAACTAGTGGCGTCTCCAGGAAATTGTGGGGCCCCTGTCGCGCGGCCGACGCCTTCGTCGGCCGCTTCTGCATGGCGATCAGAATTTCACCCGTAATTCCACCCAAACCCTTCGGGGAGCGCCAGGCGTGAAAAACGTCGCGCTCTGCACCGGATAATCCCCGTTCGTATATGCCGGAAAGGGCTGGGAGAGGAATGTTCCCTGGGCGCTGTACCCCGTGTTCGCCAGCTGCGCCGCCGTGTAGTAATGGTGGTCGAACAAGTTATCCACCTGAACGGCGAGCTGGAGTCTCCTGGTCAGATCGTAGTGCGCCAGGAAGTTGGTCACCGCATAGCCGGGTGAAACACCCGGTCCGAGATAATACGTCCCGTCCGGCTGATAGGCGTTGTTCTCGTTGCCGCGCGCGTAAGAGCTCGACACCGCTACTTCGCTGACATCGAACACGAGTTTCTTCGTGGCCTGTATATCGGCGAAAGCCTTCCCGCTTTGCTTCGGTATCAGCGGAATCCGATTGCCGGGATGAATGTAGATATTCCCGTCCAGCCCCGGTTCGCCGGCCAGCGCGGTATCGCTGGTGTCGTTGGCCGAACCATTGACAGTCTCCGCACTCTGATATGTTGCGACCAGAAAAGTGTAATCGAGTCCCCCGGTCACCCGTCCCACGCGGCCGTTCAGATCGGCATCGAACCCTTCCCTGCGTGTTTTCCCAAAGTTCTTGAAATATCCGGTGCCGGTCTGGACGGAAGAGATGAACAGGATGTCGTCCCGGTTTTCCGCGCGAAATGCGCCTGCATTCCAGTTGAGGCCCCGAATAAAAGGGACTTCCGGCTTCCCGCGCACCCCGGCTTCCCACGTACCCGTTACCACCTGTTGAAGCGGAGGGTCGCTCGCCAGCGCATTCGGCAGACTGCAGGGATTGTTTGGATCGGCGCATCCCAGCTCGATGGCGGTCGGGGCTCGGCTTCCCTGCGTGTAGCTCGCATAGGCATTCACTGCGGATACCGGGCTCCACGTGACACCAACAGCGGGATTGAATCGCTGATACACATATTCGCCATTGAGCGATCCCGGTCCCGCAATGGGATTGATCCGATCTGAGTTGTCAACCGCGAAACGATTGAAGCGCCCGGAAAGCGTTACATTCAGTGTCTTCGAAATGGTCAGCGTGTCGGCCGCATAGAGACTCCAGTTGGGCGTGAGTCCATGGAGACTTACCGCCGAGTCGTCCTGCCAGGCCGGAACGGCGGTAATCGTGTAATTGGGATTGAGGTAGCCGTAATTCGTGTTCTGCGTGTAATCCACGCTACCCCGGTCGACAGCTGCACCCGCTGTGAACTGATTCCGTCCCGTGCGGGGGTTGGTTAACCACGTCAGTTGCCCCGAAAATCCGTACTCGTTCTGCACTTCCTTTGAATAGATCGTGATGCCGTCGCAGGTCTGAGCCGGATTTCCGACCGACACCGCCTCAGCGATACAAGGCCATTTGGGGAAAGGTGTGTTTGAGGCGCTCGCGCCGCCGGCGGGGAAACCGGTGTAGCCGGCCGCCGTGAGAATCGCCTGTTCGCTCGCGCTCGGCTGGTAAATCGACTGGCCAAGTACGTTGTCGTTGATATTGGCGTTGATCCCTTCCGTGCGGATATTGCGGAACCAGGCGTTCCCGGAAAATGTCAACGCGCCGCTGAAGGTGTGCCGCGCGATGAAATTCAAAGAGGGAGAACGATTCGCGGTGCTGTCGGGAATCGAATAAACGCTCGCGTAGTTGCGCTGGAGGAGACGGTAATCCTGCAGCCCGTTGCCAAGCAGCGTGTTATAGGCGTATGAAGCCGTCAAAGCGAGGTCAGTCGTGTCGGTGCGCCATCCGAATCGGCCAAACCCCTGCCGAACGTCCGAAGGCGAATCGACACGCCATCCCGATTCGTGAAAACCGTTCCCCGCCAGAAAGTAGTTGAAGCCGGTAGCTTTGCCGCCTCCATATTCGGCCTGCACCGCCTTTCGCCCGCTGCTGCCATACGTCAATTTCCCGGCCAGGCCAGGATTGGTGATCCCGTTTTTGGTCTGGAGGGAAAGCGCGCCGCCCAGCGTATTCAGTCCGAACACAGGGTCGGATCCCGGTATGAGAGTCATCTCCGCAATCGCGTTTTGAGGGATCAGATCCCAGCTCACCACGTCGCCGAAGGGCTGATTCTGGCGCACGCCATCCAGATAGACGGAAACGCCCTGGGGCGTACCGAGTAAAGGCGAGGCGGTATAACCCCGAAAATTCACATCGGGCTGGAAAGGGTTTCCCTGCATCTCGTTGAGGTAAACACCATTGAGCCGCCGGCTCATAAAAGCGGGAAGATCGAGCCCACCGCTATTTGCGATGTCCGCGGCCGTAGCCGTTTGGACGGGGCTCGCAATCTGGTCCTTCGAAAGCTCCACACCAGCCAGCGGGGTAGTCTCGACAACGTCGACTTTGCTCTCGGCCTGCGCTGGGTTCATCGTCACGATATGTGAAATCGGAACTGTTGATTGAACGTCGATTGAAACGACCTCCGTAGTGAATCCCGCTCGGGAGATCTCCAGCCGGTAGCTCCCGTAGGGTAGGTCCTGGAAGGTGTAATGACCCTGCGGATCCGTCTGAAAACTGCGGGTCCCAAGTTTCCCCGCCGCCTGCATCGCGGCGCCGGAGGAATCCTGAACGGTCAGACGGATCTCCCCCGCGGGAGACTGTGCGTGCAACAAGAAACACACCAACGCGACTACGCACAGGATCCAGTGGCGCGATTTCATCAGGGTCTATAGGGATATCCTTCTTGTAACGCCGCCGTTCACTGTTTTTGCGGCCGGACTGAAAAAAGACTGAACAAACACGGGTTCCGAAGGATATTCAGACTGAAGGCTTGCCCGCTCATGGCATCGACGTTTTGGGATAAGATAACCGGCTTTCCTGTCGCAGCCGCAACCACGGCGGCACGTCCCTCCCGGCTCGAGGAAGAAGTCGTTTCGCTGTTCGACCAGCTCCGTGTTCCCGTTCTCCGGTACCTGCTTTCCTTTCGAGTTCCCGCGCCTGACGCCGAGGAAATTGTGCAGGAGGTGTTCCTGTTGCTGTTCCAGCACTTGCGGCAAGGCAAATCCGCCGCGAATCTGCAGGGATGGGTATTCAAGGTCGCGCACAACCTGGCTCTGAAACATCACACGCGGGCTCGGCGTCATTCGGACCGTTTCAGCCACCTCGCTCTCTCCGAAGTGGCGGGTGACGTGTCACCAGGACCGGACGAAAGAATGGAAGTCCTCGAACGGCAGCAGCGCCTTCTGGCCGTGGTTCGAGCCATGCCGGAGCAGGATCAGTGTTGCCTGTCGCTGCGGGCCGAGGGGCTCCGCTACCGGAATATCGCCGAGATTCTCGGCATATCTCTCGGATCCGTGGCGAATTCACTGGAGAGGTCTCTTTCGCGCCTTGCCCGGGCCGATTATTAGAGGAAATTATGCCGCACGAAAATGTTCATTTATCGGATCAGGATCTCATCAGGGCCGCGGATGGCGAACTACCCGCGCAGCGGAAAGCGCAGGTGCTCGCGCATCTCGATGCCTGCTGGTCCTGCCGGGAACGCATGGGTTCGATCGAAGCCACGATCTCCGGATTTGTGCGCGCTCGTAATTATGAACTCAACGACTCTGTGCCCTCGGGCGCCGGCCCGCGGGCATTACTTCGCGCACGCCTTGCCGAGGCTTCCCTCGCAAAGTCGGCCGCGCCGCGCGTGATCTGGCGCCTGGCGCCGGCAGCTGCTGTTTTCTTCTCCGTTCTTGCCGTGATCGCGATCATTTTCGGAACAACCGTCAATGCGGAAGGTCCCAAGCCGAAAGTCGGCCTGACGCCCGGTGAAACGCGGCCCATCACGATCGATGAAATTTGCCGCAACCCGCAGGCGGAAGTGGTTGCCGTGAACATCCCCGAAGAGACTCGCCGCAAGGTATTTTCCGAATATGGCATCGACGCTCGCGCGGATAATTTCGAGGTCGATTACCTGATTACGCCCGATCTCGGCGGCGCGCAGTCGATCCGTAATCTCTGGCCGCAGCCGTACAGCGCGCGGTGGAATGCGCACGTAAAGGATCAACTGGAGCAGCGCCTTCATCAGCTCGTTTGCGAAGGAAAAGTGGACCTGACGACTGCCCAGCACGATATCGCTGTCGATTGGATCGGCGCATATAAGAAGTACGTCGGCGCGAGTGTGCCGCGGTAATCCTCAACGTAGTGGAGTTTGTCCGAACTGAGCCTCCACGGGCGCCCCTCCACCCCGTCCGAACACCAGGTCCAGCAGCCCATCCTGATTGAAATCGCCCGGCGCAGCCACCCACGGGCCGCTTCGAGGCTGCCAGGCACTATCGACAAACTTGCCGTCGCCGTGATCGACCTTGATCAGCGGCGGCTCGCCCACACGGGTCACAACCAGCGCCCAATCCTTCCCGCTATTCGCTCGGGCTAAAGCGATACGTCGTATGTCCCCTTGTGACGGAGCCACCGGGGTCATGCGCGTCGCAGTTTCATCGGAAAACGTCCCGTCGCCATTGTTCATAAGGATCTGAATCGCGTTTGGCTGAGTCATGCCCGGTTGAGTCCATGCCACAATCACATCGGGACGGCCATCGCCATTCAGATCGGCTACCGCGGCACATCCTCCAATCGCGGGACCACCACTGGCAGGAGGCGCGGGCAACACGGCGCCATCCGCAAAATGCCCTTCCCCGTCGTTAACAAATACGCGCCCAGGTGACCCGGGCTTTCCAAATACCAGTAAATCCCGGCCTGCGAACGCCCCACAGACGAAGCGATTGTCTTGCCGCGCGGCATCCGTGACCCAGGCGGGGAAAGCTTCCGCATCGGCGTGAAAGTGACCGTCCCCGTCATTCCGAAGCAAATGAACGCCATCATGGAACACTGCCAAATCGTCGACGCCATCTCCATCGACATCTCCCGCCGCCGCGCCCGTTGTACGCGCGACTTGCTGCGGCAGGCTACCTGTAGTAGCATCGCGCAATCTACCGGCACCTGAAGGCAAGAGCAACTTACTTTGCGCCCCCGAGCCATCCGTCGGACCCATATCGGGCAGAAAAAATCCAGGGCGCTCCGAAGACCGCAGGAATTTGCCCGCAACGATCGACACCACGGCACGCTGCATCGGCGCAGGCCCATCGAATTGACCTGGCTGCAGAATCCCCCCTCCGCTATTCAGGAAAAACTGCACGGGATGTTCTGGCAGTTCCGGGTAATTAATGGGCGTTACGAGAACGTCCGGCAGCCCATCGGCATTCACATCCGTAACAAGGATTCCCTCGGCGAATCCGCTCGTATCCGGCTGTGCACCCAACTGCACCGTGCGGAGGCCGGAGAACGCAGGCAACGGCGCGGATCGCACCGGATCGAGACCAATCCATGGTTGTAAGGGGAGAAGTCCCAGCGCCGCGCCCACAGCTGGATCGATGCTTCGCCCGCCCTCATTCGGAAGCGTCAAGTCGAAGCCGGCCGCATAGTCCCACATCGCCCATCCCAGCCCGTACCGTTCCAGCGATAACCGGACATCGTGCAGCCACCGCACCCGCGATTCCGGCGGGCTATAAGTCTTGAAATCGCCGAATTCGTTAACCACTACCCGCGCGCCCCACCGCTTCGACCACTCGGCCGCAAGCCGCATATCCCAATCGATCCGGCTCGCATCCCAGTCTTCCGCCCGATACCGCTGCAACAACTTCAGGGCGCCCGTCGACATCACCCGGTCCATCGCATTCTGCAGTTCCGGCAGGAACGCAGGCCAGGGAACGGCCCGTAGTTCGGCCATGCCGGGCTGCGAAGTCCAGTCGGCCCCCTGATGCGTGAAAGCCGAAGGCGAATAATAATGCATCGCGTAGATGACATTCGGATCGCTATACGGCGTCATCTGCAACAGCGCGTCAAGCCCACTCCAATTCACGGCATCCAGAATCACGGTATGCAACGGCGCGATGTCGTGGATCGCCGCCAGAATCTGTTGCTGCTCCGCGTCCCAGGCCTTCTGCGTAAACCGGTTATCCGGTTCATTCATGATTTCGAAAAACAACAGATCCGGATTGCGATCCGCATACCGAGCCGCCAGCATCTTCCAGATATTCACGAGGCTCTCGGGAGCCCCCGGGCGCGTCAGATAGTAATCCAGATATTGCGTATCGGCATGGAAATCCAGCATTACCGCCATGCCTGCGTCGAGAAACATGTCAATCCCCTGGTCGAGAGCGGCCAGATTGCGCTCAATGCGCTGCGGGGAACCCCAGTCGTAAATCAAATACTGCGGCGCGACCGGAATCCGCACGCTGGTAAAACCGGCATTGCGCAACAGGTCGCGGTCGGCGATTGTGATCGGAATCCGGCTGCCGTACTGAAACCATCGGGTGAGGTTAACACCGCGCGCAAGGTGAGCGTAACGGGCATTGCTTACGGGTGATTGGCCGAACAGATTTGCGGCGGCGAGAAGCCCAGCCCAGATCACGCAAGCGCGAAAGCGCATTCCGCCGTGAGTATAGCGCAAAACGAACGAAAACCTGGTCCGCTTCGTTATCCTTCTATGTAGTGCCCCCATACGCAATCGAAACCGACGGATTGACGAAAGTGTTTCGCGGCGGATTTTCTGGCCGTGAACTTCGCGCCGTCGACGATATCTCGCTACGCGTGCCGGTCGGATCGACTTACGGGCTGCTCGGTCCGAACGGCGCGGGCAAAACGACCTTCGTCAAGATGCTGCTCTCCTGCACGCACCCGACCGCGGGACGCGCCATGGTTTTCGGGCGCGATACGCGTGAACCCGAGGCCCGTCGCCCTATCGGTTATCTGCCGGAGAACCACCGTTTCCCTACCTACATGACCGGCTGGGACATGCTCGATTTCTACGGCGCTCTGTCCGGCATGGACACCACGGCCCGGCGCAAGCGTATACCGGAACTGCTCGATCTGGTTGGCCTCGAGCAGCGCGCTCACCATCTCCGCCTCGGCAAATATTCGAAAGGCATGCTGCAGCGGGTCGGCCTCGCGCAGGCCCTGATTCATTCGCCCAGGCTGCTGGTGCTCGATGAGCCCAGCGATGGAGTGGACCCGGTGGGGCGCAAGCACATTCGCGATGTATTGCAGTCCCTCGAACAGCAGGGAGTCACCATCTTCCTCAATTCCCATCTCCTCGCCGAAGTCGAGCTGTTCTGCCGCGAAGTCGCCATCATTCAGAAAGGAAGACTCGCGCTCTCGGGGACCGTTCAGGAACTCACCGCCGGCAGCGGATATCGCATCGAAGGCTTGCATGTGCCTGAGTCGCTCGAAACCGAATTGCGCGCCCGCGCCCGGTCGTTCGCCGCCAATAACGGATCGCTTCAACTGCTCTTCGGCACGCGCGAGGAAGCGAACCAGGCAGTCGACCTCCTGCGCGCCAATGGATGTGAGATCGAATCGCTCGGCCGCATAAAAAGCACGCTCGAAGATGTTTTCATGAAAACAATAGAACCTCAGGAAGTGAACCAATGAAAGCAACGACAGCGCTGATTCTCGATACCTTCCGCGAAGCCTTCGCGCGCCGCATCTTCTGGGGGTTCTTCGGCTGCTGCACTGCCCTGCTGCTTTTCCTGATGTTCATCATGCGCATCGACGTCGTCGAGGGCGCCGCGGCAACGGTCACCATCCTGGGCCGCAACAATCCCAGCACCGACGTTGAAAGAGTGGTTCACCAGACCCAGGGCGTAATCGCGATGATCCTCTACTTCGCGGGCATGGCCCTCTCGGTCTTTGCATCGGCCGGCCTCGTCTCCGCGATGTTCGAACAAGGTCGCATCGAACTCCTGCTGTCAAAACCGGTTTCGCGGACCCATCTTCTTCTCGGTCGTTACGCGGGCAACGTGCTCGTCGTAGCGGCGAATATTCTTTATCTCGTCCTCGGCTCCTGGATCATCTTCGGCATAAAAACCGGCGTATGGGGCGCGGGATTTCTGCTCTCCAGCCTCTGCACGATCTTCATATTTTGCATCCTCCTCGCGGTGATCGTACTAGCCGGGGTTTTATGGGACAGCGCCGCCATCGCGATCATGGCAACCTTCGCCATCATGATCGTCACCCCGATCCTGGCGCAAAGAGT
>JBEKTF010000081.1:0-41235 GCA_049516355.1 Bryobacteraceae bacterium
AGATCGCGAGGCTCATTGGTACCCCGAAATCGGTGCGAGCGGTTGCCCAGGCCTGCGGCGCGAACGCCCTGGCCATCGCGTGGTGCGCCGCGACGGGGCTTTGTCGGGCTATCGATGGGGCATCGAGCGCAAACGCGCTCTTCTGGAGCGCGAGGCTTTGAACCAGTCACAAGCGATGTAACTATTCCGAAGTCTCCTGTCTTTCGTCATTTACGAGCATGTTGGGCCTCTGAGATACACGCGTCTGGCGCGCCCCGATGCTAATGATGGGCCAGTAAGGAACATTCGCGCCTTACTGGAGGAAACGATGGCATTAGGCCGAAAGATGCTTTTGCTGGCCGCGCTCTGCGGGCTGGCGTGGAGCCAAACGGGATTAACCACGATTCAGGACACGCTGTACCGAGCCGACGGCACGCGGTTCAACGGCACGCTGACGATCAATTGGAGCACGTTCGATGCGATTAACATCGGCACGATCGTGCAGCAGAGCACAACCGTGCAGGTAGTGAACGGCAATCTGCTGCTGCAGCTTGTCCCCAACGCGACGGCCACGCCGCCGGCAAATGTCTACACCGTGCATTATCAAAGCGACGGATACCAGCAGTTCACGGAAACCTGGACCGTCCCGGTCGGCACGCGACCTCTCACCGTGAGCCAGGTCCGAACCGGTACCCAGACAAGCTCGGGCGGCGGAGGCGGAAGCTCCGGGAATCAGACGACGATCCCTGAATCGGACGTCGTGGGATTGCAGGCGGATCTCGCGCAGCGCCCGTTGATGGGAGTCGGGTACGGCAACAACGCCGTGGCCGTGGTCGATGGCAACGGCAACCTTGTGACGGCTGTCGGAACCCCGGGCCAATGCGTATTTGTGGATGGAACAACCGGTGTCTGCGTAGAGCCGACATACGTGGACGCAGAGACGCCCGGCGGTATCGTCAATGGAACCAACAACACGTTCACCCTCATGAATACTCCGCTCGGCTCGAGTATGCTGCTCTACCGCAACGGCCTCTATATGACGCCGGCTTTCGACTACACGCTGATCGGATCGACCATTACGTTCGCGGTGGGAGCGGTGCCGCAGCCGGGAGATACCCTGATAGCTTCTTATCGGGTGGACACCTCAGCTTCGGGAAATATCATCGGGTTCACAACCGGAGGCACTCCTGTCCAGGTCAATACCATCCCGGCGCAGGTGATCTGCAGCGCAGCCGGCACCAGCACCAGCGTCACTGGCTGGACGAGCCTCGGCGGGTGCGATATACCGGCGAGCGGCTTGAGTGCGGGCGACCGGATCGAAGTGCGATTCACATTCGCTCACTCGGGCGCGCAATCGGGAACAACGTCGGGGTTCAATCTTCAGGTGAACTGGGGCAATACAACGATCCTCGCCCGCGCAGGCTCCACGCAAGGTGTCGCGGTCACGGGCCGCGCGGACGCCGGGATCGTTTCGACCGGAGCGCAGGTGAGCATTGAGAGTTGGGGGACGGTATTGCCGTTCCTGCCCGGCATCCTGAACGCGCCCGTGCAGCTCGGAGTGCAGGTGGATTTCCGGGCCGCGCTCCTCCTGGTCGGACCCGACAGCGTCACACTAACCAATTACACGGTGCTGCGTTATCCCGCCCACTGATTACAGTTGGCGTTCTTTAATCGTCACGCGCGTTGCCAGGCGGAACCGGATGACCGTCTCCGAGGGAACGTTCACCGGTTTTCCGCGTGTGGCCGCGACGGTTCCCACACCTGCGGCAGTTCCTACTCCCGCGCCGATCGCCGCGCCCGTTCCACCGCCCGCGATGGCGCCGATAATCGCGCCCAGGGCTGCTCCCCCGCCGATCTTCGCGGCGTCTTCACCACGCGATGTGTCGCCCCGTTTGGTCCAGGGGTCGGTTGAGATCGCGATCTTCTGGCCATCGGCCGTGACAACGTTCGTAAGTTCGAGTTCCACCAGGGATGTTCCGCCGACCCGGCCGGCCTTCTGTGCGTCGACGATACGGCCGCCGGCGCGGGCGCCGCGTTCGGCAATCACCAGTCCATCGGCGATGAGCGGCTCGGCGAGCGACGCGTCGAAGGTGTCACCGGGTACGCCACGGTCGCTCGAAAGGGATTCGTTCAACCGGACCTGAACCGTCATCCCGGCTGGGAGCGTGACCTGGCGCGGCGAAATCTTCGGCTCAGGCTGCACTGCCACCGCCTGGGGTTGGGGTTGCTGTGGTTCCGGTTGTTGTTGTGGTTCTGGCTGTTTTAGCTGGGCTGCGGGCGGCTCGTACGGGACAGGCGGCAAGAAAGGCGGCACGGTATTTGCCGCTGGCGGCGTAGCCCTGGCCGTCAAAATGGGTTTGTCTTTTCGAATCGGCGGTTTTTGAACAGGTTCCACATAAACGGGCGCGGGGGCGGCCGCAACCTTATTTGGAATGGGCGAAGGTTTTGCCGGAGCCGGTTCAACGGGAGGGGGTGTCACTACCGGAACTGGCGACGGCGAGGCCACATGGTTGACCTCGATGGACGCGGGAGCGGGCACCACTGGAATGGGCTGCGGCTCTGTCATTTTCACCGCCAGCCCACCCGCCAGAGCGGCTCCGACGATCAGCAGACCTGCGTGCACCGGCTTCATGTCAATATCTCGACGCTAAAATGAAGCTGTGAGTTTCCCCCGGAATATCACTATCGGAAACGTCACGATCGCGCCTGCGACCGTGCTCGCGCCAATGGCCGGCGTGACCGATACGGTTTTCCGGCGCTTCATCCGCAATCCGGGCGGTTGTGGTCTTATTATGACCGAATTCACCAGTTCGCACGGCGTAAGCGCTTCGCTGCGGGCCGATCAGTCGAAGAAGCCGAACCGCACGCTCCAGCGCTATCTCGCTTTCGAGCCGCAGGAGCATCCGATTTCGGCCCAGCTCTTCGGCTCCGACCCGGAGACCATGGCAACCGCGGCCAAGGTCTGCCAGGATCTGGGCTTCGATATCCTCGACATCAACTTCGGCTGCCCCGTGAATAAAGTGGTCAAATGCAACGGCGGCTCCGGGCTGCTGCGCGACCTTCCGCTGGTGGAAACGCTGCTTCGAACCGTCCGGCGCGCGATTTCGATCCCGTTCACGTGCAAGTTCCGTGCCGGCTGGAATGACAACGAACTCGTGATGGTCGAGATGGCGCGTATCGCGGAGGATTGCGGCCTGCAGGCAGTGGCTCTTCATCCGCGCACGCGCGAACAAGGTTACGCCGGCCGCGCGGATTGGTCGCGTATCGCCGCCATAAAAGCCGCCGTGAAAATCCCGGTGATCGGCAACGGAGACATCCTCAAGCCGGAAGATGCAGTTCGCATGGTGGAAGAAACCGGGTGCGATGCGGTGATGATCGGGCGTACCGCCTCATCGAACCCTTGGATTTTCCGGCAGCTCGAGCAATATCTGGCGACAGGCCGTTACGACGAGCCCACGCAGCGCGACCGCTATGAAATGATGCGGACCTACTATGCGATGCTGCTCGACCGCGCCGAAGACGATTCGGTGGGGAAGATGAAGCAGTTCGCCACGTATTTCACGCACGGTATCCGCGGCGGCGCGCATTTGCGCGTCTCGATCTATCAGGCGAAAGAAGCGAATCAGATCCTCGATTTAGTCGATGGGTTCTTCGAGGCGCATTGCGATGAAGAAAGCCGTCGACTGATTCTCACCTGAAGCGATCTCGGCCCACTCCGCGAACGCCTCGCGATATTGGGCGAGCGATGTGGCGAAACGGCCGGTGGTTTTTCCGGCCAGCGCCACGATACCACCTTCGCGAACGCCGCGCGCGATTTCCGGCAACAAATCCGGCTGCCAGTAAAGCCAGCACACGATGAGATCCCACATATCGGGCTCGATCCGGTATTCGTGGCGCTCGAGATCGGCCTGGATGAAGTGCGCGCCGGGGATCTCGGCGGGCGCGATGTCGATTGCCGTGACCTCCCAGCCGCGTTCGATCAACCAGCGTGCGTGCCGGCCGGATCCGCAGGCGAGGTCGAGCGCGCGCCCGGGCGCGGCATCGGCGAGGGCGGTCACTAACTCCGGCGCGGGAGTCATGCCTGGCTTTTTTGTTCAAGGTCGTTTTTTTGTTCCACTACGACGGCTTGCGTGGGGAACGGCATCGAAATCCCTTCCTTCCGCAGACGCTTGAAGATACGCTTCCGCAGTTCGCTTTGCACCAGATACTGGTCCGTATATTGAGACACGTTAAAGTTCACCTGGAACCCCAGCGCCCAGTCGCCGGGACCGGGGATGAACAGCACGTAGGGCGCAGGTTCGGCCAGCAGGCCCTTCACTTCCCGCGCCGCCGAAATGGTTTCATCGAGCAATATCGTCTCTACCCGGTCGACGTCCGATTCATACCCGACACTGACCGTGACCGACATAGTCATGCGCGGGTCCGGCAGAAAGTAGTTCGTATAAATCGCCTGGCCGAGCTTGTTGTTGGGGATGACGACCAGATTGTTGGTGGTCCCGCGCATCATCGTGCATCGCCAGTTGATGTCGGTAATGTAGCCCTCTTCGCCGGTGTTGAGTTTGATGTAGTCGCCGATGTGGATCAGTCCCGAAATGGATACGTAAAACCCGGCGAAGAGATTCGAAAGCGTATCCTGTAAAGCCAGCGCGACAGCGATGCCGCCGACTCCGAGGGTGGTCAGGATCGGGGTCAGGCTCAGGTCGAAAACGTACTTGAGAAGCCAGACCGATCCCACCGCCACGACCACGAGTTGCGCCATTTTCTGCAACAGGGTGGTGACCGACTGTGCGCCGGTGACCCGGCTGCCGTAGAACCGCACGACATTCCCTGCCAGGCGGCTCATCGCGATCGTGAGGGAGAGAATCCAGAGGAACTCGAGCGTGGTCGGAATGTAGTGCAGATACTGGCGCGGAATTTTGGAGTTCTGCGTCGCCAGGTGAAGGCCCAGCATCACGGACCAGAGGATTATGGGCAGACTGCCGGTGATCAGGACGTCGAGGTGGCTGTCGGTATGCTCGGCCCATTCCCGTATGAAGTGGAACAGCACTTTGCGCACGATCAGGCCCGCAAGAACCGTCCCTATGAGCAAGGCAAGCGGTATGACGAACTGGAATGGGTCCTGCAGGAGATCGCGGATCGCCGTCATCACGCTAACTATTGTGCCAACGTCTCTTGTCTGCACGCCCAGGAGGCCTCGAGCGTCAACCGTTTTGAAGCATTTCGTCCAGCGCCGATTCGTTTGCCGACGTGTGTCCGCCGGCATTCTTGCGGCCGGGCTTGCCATCGGCCCGTGTTTCGGGTCGGGAGGGCAGGAAGATTCGCCTAAAGAACAGGCGGCCGCCCTGGCCAAAAAGGCGAAGAAAGCTTCCCGATCCGGCCATGCGGCAGATGCGTACCTCCTCTATTCAGAGGCAGCCGCCGCGGCGCCGAAGAACAAGAAGCTGAAAGCCCGGATGCAAGCCTTGCAGTCCCGCGCGGCTTCTCAGTCTCCCCCGGTCGTCCCTGGCACAGCGGTGAGCGGTGACGGGAATGACCCCGACGCTCCTACGCCGCCCGTTTTTGCTCCTGAAGACGTTTTCGACAGCCTCACAGCGGCTGAGTATGCGCGCGGGCGTCAACCGGCGCCTCCTCCGTCGCTCAGGGGCGTGCCAGGCGTACAGAATTTCGACGTGACCGGCACCGCGAAAACGCTGTTCGATCGGGTGGCGCAACAGTTCGGATTCGAAACCGTTTACGATGGCGACTACCCCGCGGCGGGCCCGCAAATCCGCTTCCGGATATCGGGGATCGACTACATCGAAGCCCTGCACGATCTGGAGGCGCTCACCAACTCCTTCGTCATTCCGCTCTCTTCTTCTCTGTTCATGGTGGCGCAGGATACGCCACAGAAGCGGAACGATCTGGAGCAGTCCATTCTGGTCACGGTCCCGATTCCGGAAGGGTTGACTACGCAGGAACTGACCGAAATCGGCCAGGCTGTCAAGCAAGCCACCAACGTCGACAAGATCGGGTGGGACACGGTCCAGGGCGACGTCGTCATTCGTGACCGTATCTCGCGCGCGCTGCCGGCGCAGGCCCTCCTGCAACAGCTCTTTTCGTACCGGCCGGAAGTCATGGTCGAGGTCGAGTTCCTCGACGTTTCCGACAGCGACATCGTCAACTACGGCTTCAACGTCACGAACCAGTTCCCGGCGATCTATCTCGGGCAAATCATGAACAACCTGGTGAGTTTCCCTTCGGGCGTGACGGCGTTGCTGAGTTTCGGCGGCGGCAAGACGCTCATCGGACTCGGGGTCGCGCAGGTGCAGGCAATGTTCAATCAGAGCATTTCCACCGCGCGAACTCTGTACCGCGCGCAGGTGCGCTCGGTGGACGGCCTGCCGGCCACATTTCACGTAGGGGAAAAATATCCCATCATCACCCAGCAATATGCCGGAGCCGTTGCCGCGGGCCAAACCGGAAATGTCTATGCGCCGCCGCCGTCATTCACGTTTGAGAACCTGGGATTGGAAGTGAAGGTGACGCCGCGCATCCACGGAGCCGACGGTGTCACGCTCGCTATCGAGACCACGTTCGAATTGTTGACGGGGAGCTCGGTGAACAGCATTCCCATCATCGGCCGCCGCCAGATCAATACACAGGTCCGGCTTCTGGACGGCGAATGGGCGGTGATCGCGGGGCTGATGAATCCCTCAACTACGAAGACCGTGAGCGGTTTCTGGGGGCTCGCCCAGATCCCGTGGTTGGGCCATTTGTTCCGCATGACCACGAAGGATAAGGAGAGCGAAAGCGTCCTGATTGCGATCAGGCCTCATGTGCTGTCGTTGGCGCCCGATCAGGTAGTGACGAAGGCCCTGCGCGTGGGTACGGAAACAAAGCCTCTCAGTCAGCTGGGCGTATTCTAATAAATCATGAGAAGCGTCATCCGGGATTCCATTGTTTTGCCCGCGCCTGCGGAGGTTCTCTACGCGACTTATCTGGATCCGGTGAAACATGCGGAGATGACCGGAACTCCCGCGACGATAAGCGCTGAACCGGGATCGCCCTTCAGCGCGTTCGGCGGCAGCATCACGGGTACGACGCTCGCCGCGATTCCGTCGAGGCTTATAGTGCAATCGTGGCGCTCGACCAATTTCGGTTCTGACGATCCGGATTCGACTCTCATCCTCGCGTTTGTGCCGGAGGGAAGTAACGGGCGGATTGATCTCGTGCATCTTGATGTGCCCCCAGTGGATTTTCAAGGGGTCACTGAAGGATGGGAGAAATATTACTGGACGCCGTGGAGACGCTATCTGGCCAAGCCTTAGCTTCGGTGACGTCCCCGCGCGAAATCGGCCAACCAGACACGCAGTTCGTCACGCACGCGCCGAAACAATGCGAGCCGTCCGTCCTCGGAGCCGTGGAATGCCGCCGGATCGTCAAAGCTGTGATGTAGCCTGTGTGACGCTCCAAAGAACACCGGGCAGGATTCGCGGGCGCTGTCGCATACGGTGATGACGTAATCGAAGTGCTGCCCTTCAAATTCCTCGACGGATTTCGAGCGATGCCCGGAAATATCGAGTCCCACCTCGCTCATGACCGCAACCGCTTCGGGCCGTACAGAGCCGGGTTCTGTCCCCGCGCTTTCCACATCAAAACGCTCGCCGGCATCGTGCCTTAGCAGTGCTTCAGCCATCTGGCTGCGGGCGGAATTGCGGGTGCAAAGAATCAGCACCCGCGTCTTACGGTTCATATTTTGGACGCGCAGCAACCCGGAGCACAGCAGCTTGCGGGTTTTGTGGCGCGAATAAACGCGCTCATGAACTTCCCTTCCACCTGTGGCGCGATCGCGTCCACATCAACGCCCTGCCCGGTCAGGAATGTCCGAGCGTCCTCGATGTTGTAAACACGCGTCGGCTCAATATCGATGCCGTCAAACCCTGCTTTCGCGAGCTTGGCGACGTACTGATAATCCTGCAGCGCCCCCGCGATACAGCCCACCCATAGCAGCATGTTCTGCCGGACGCCCTCGGGAACTTCGCCGCGCGTGACCACATCCGAGACGGCGAAACGTCCACCCGGTTTCAGCACGCGGAATGCTTCGCGCAACACGCGATCTTTATCGGCGGAAAGGTTAATCACGCAGTTGCTGATGACGACATCGACCGAGTTATCAGGCAAGGGGATATGCTCGATTTCACCTTTCAGAAATTCCACATTCTCAATTCCGGCTTTGCGCTGGTTTTCCCGCGCGAGCGCCAGCATTTCATCGGTCATATCGAGGCCGTAGGCTTTCCCGGTGGGTCCGACCCGACGCGCGGAAAGAAGTACGTCGATGCCACCGCCCGATCCCAGATCAAGCACGGTTTCACCGGCGTTCAGCCGGGTCAGCGCAGTGGGGTTACCGCAGCCGAGCGAGGCGAGCACCGCTTCCCGCGGCAGCTCGCCGGTTTGCGTGGTGTCGTACAGGTTCGAGGTAATCGGGTCGCAGCAGCCATCCAGCGCGCCTCCCGCCCCGCAACAGGAGCTTCCGCCGCTATGGACACGAAGCGCCGCTTGCCCGTATTTCTCTTTCACTACTTCTTTGATTTCCATGATTTACCTTTGCGTTTATGCGTGTTCCTGAACGAACTGAACGACACGCTCCCGGATTTCATCCCGTACCCGGCGAGTCATCGTGCGGCGTTCTTCCCGGCTTCGTGCCGTCGCGGGGTTTTCAATCGGCCATTTCAGCCGCCATATTGCACCAGGGAAAATGGGACAGGTCTTCTCTGTTTCCCGGTCGCAGAGCGTGATGAGGAAGGTAACCCGCTCATGCAGGAACGAGTCGACTTTTTTCGGCGTTTGCCCCGAGATATCCAGCCCAACTTCATGCATTGCCGCCACGGCCTCGGGATCCAGTGTGGCCGCGTGCGCTCCCGCGCTCATGACCGCGAATCGCTCCCCTGCCATATCGCGCAGAAAAGCTTCCGCCATTTGTGTACGGCAGCTATTCTCCGAACACAGGAACAACACCTTCGGTTTAATCATCTGAAACCTCAACGGCACAGGCGCGCAATCGCCTGCGGCTCTACTGCTTTGTTGCGGGTGCAGCACTCGGCGTAGAGGAAGCCCAAAAGCTCTTTCAGCACTTCCGCGTTCGCCGAATACCAGAGATACGTGCCCTCACGCCTCACATTTAGCAGGCCTTCGTTCCTGAGCTTTTCCAGATGGTGTGAAAGCGTGGATGCCGCGATGCCCAGGTCGCTTCCGATATCTCCCACCACCATGCCGTCCGGGTAAGCCGAGAGCAGCACCCGCATGATCCGCAAGCGGGGGCCGGTTCCCATCGCGGAAAACATATCCGCAAACCGGATGACTTCATCTTCGGTCGGCTTCGCGCTCATCTTCTACACTTCTACCATAATAGAATTATAGAAGCAATCTTCAAGTGGCTGCAGGCGTTCCCCGGGGTGGCATGCTCATTCGGCATCCCCTGCGAAGATCTTTATTCCCGCGTGCTTTCGCCGCTTTTTGCAGCTTGATATCGAGCGTTGCCAGTGGCGCGTGGCTGCGGATCGAAAGTTCCAGTTAGGCCGTAGGCGGTACGTGCGGGCAAGAGGAAAAACATCGTTCACATGGTTTGCGACCCGCCGCGTGTCCTGGACGAGCGACAGGCTTTCCAGCAGGGTCGTGAACTGTTTGATTTCGGGCTGTTTCAGGAACTTGCGGCGTTTGGCGACTAAAACCGCAATGGCGATTTCCAGGCTCCAGACGGCCGGCACCAGCATTGTCTTTCCCTCAAGGGAGACCAGCACGCTGTCAGCGTAACCGCTACTGGGGCACCGACCACGACCCAGCTCAAAACCGGCGGCCTTTCTTGATCATGTCCTTGACGCTCATGCCCACGGGCTTCACGCGTTTGCGAAGGGCCCGCATCCCCTCGACGATGTCCTTATGGGACACCTTCGCTTCGGCTTCCACAACTGGCACGGCACGGCGCCGGGAATGCCG
This sequence comes from Bryobacteraceae bacterium, assembly GCA_049516355.1. Lineage (GTDB taxonomy): Bacteria > Acidobacteriota > Terriglobia > Bryobacterales > Bryobacteraceae > BOG-234. Next base: position 9,952 of record JBEKTF010000081.1, read on the forward strand.
CGGCGGGTGATGGTGATCTTCTCGCCTTTGGCGACTCGGTCCAGCAATGCCGCCAGATGGATCTTCGCTTCCAACGCGCCCGCGGTTTCCACGTCTAGCCGGGGCGAAAACCGAGCGTGTCGAAAACCTTCCGGATGTAGACATGAATCGCGCCGTCCTCGATTCTCAGCATCACGCTCTGCTCGCCTAACGCGAGCGATTGACGCAATCTCGCCGGTATCCACAACAATCCCTCCGGTGTGAGGCTCGCATGGAAATCGGTACTCGAATCCTCCGGCAAAACCGGGTGCATCGTCAGATGGTCTTTATCCACGAAGTCGAAGCGAAACAAGGTCCAGGACTCGGCATCGCAATACGCTTTGAGCGGGCCGGGAATCCGGATCGCGCCGTTCCGCACCGGGCCGAGAAACGTTCCGGCAGGAGGGATCAATCGATTACCCTCGCTTTCAACGCGTCCTTCGCCAGCAGGATCTTCACTTCCTCACCGACGGGCGCGTCCGCCGCTTCGCGTACAATCCCGTCACGCTCATTGAGAACGATCGCGTAGCCGCGTGAAAGCACGAGCCTCGGATCCAGTTGGCTGAGCTTGGTCGAAAGCATCCCGAAACGCTGCCGCCGTCGATTTAGTTGCAGACGCATCACCACCGCTAACCGCGCCGAAAGGTCGTTCAGCCGTTCCCGATCGCGGCGCAGACGTGGGCGCAAATCGAAATAACGCAGGCGCTCTTCGAGAGTCCGCCTCGCTCGTTCACGGGCCGCGAGTTGCTTTCGAATCGCCGCGCGCAGTCGTTCCGCCGAATCATCCACGCGCTGCGCTCGACGGCCGAGACTGCGGTGCAGCAATGCCTGCGCCCGGTCGATCGCCTGCTCGTGCAATCGCCGTGCGAGGACCGCCAAACGAAAGCGCACAGCCCGATGAGCCTGTATGCGGCAACCCTCGATGCGGTCCAGAATTTCCTGGCGCGTGCACACAATCATCTCGGCCGCGGCCGATGGCGTGGGAGCACGCAGATCGGCCACGAAATCCGCGATCGTGACATCTGTCTCGTGCCCGATAGCTGAAACGACGGGAATCGGGGATGCCGCGATGGCTCGCGCGACGGCCTCCTCGTTGAAAGTCCACAGGTCTTCGGGCGATCCGCCACCACGCGCGATCACCGTGATCTCGGCCCATTTCGACGCCCCGAAATATTCGAGTCCCCGACAAACGTCTTCAATCGATCCGGCGCCCTGCACACGCGCGGGGAAAAGCCGGATGTGAAGGCCGGGGAATCGCCGCGAAAGAATCTCAATGAAATCCCGAATCACCGCGCCTTTCGGCGAGGACACGATTCCGATCCGGGAAGGAAAGCGCGGCAATGGGCGCTTTCTGGACACCTCGAAAAGCCCATCGGCGAGAAGCTTCTGTTTCAGTTGCTCGAAAGCGAGTTGCAGCGCGCCATGCCCCTGGGGTTCTATGGCCTCAACAACGAACTGATACTCGCTGCGCAACTCATAAATATCGACGCGGCCGCGCACCAGCACCTGCACGCCGTCTTTGGGTTTGAATTTCAGCCGCCAGTAAGACAGCTTCCAGCAGACGCATTTGATCTGCGCGTCTGCATCCTTAAGAGTGAAATAGCAATGGCCGCTGGGAACCAGTTTCGTGCCGGAGATCTCGCCCGATACCCAGATGTTTGCGAAGTCCCGCTCGAGCGCCGTGCGAATGCCGTCGCTCAATTCCCGCAGTGTGTAAATGCGGCGTTCGGGGACAAAACTCAGCGCATATTGTTCCATGACGGCTGAGCGCGATTGCAGCTAGGCGACGGCTGCCGCCGTGTTCTCGCGCAGGAAGCTCGCGATCTCTTCCACTTCGCCTGTCGAGAGGCGAAACGCGGCGGCTCCCACAACACCATCCACCTGCTTCGGCGAACGCATCCCGACAATCGCGCCGGTTACTTCGGGGCGGCGAAGGGTCCACGCCAAAGCCACCTCGCCCGGCGTACGTCCGTGGCGCTTACCGATTTCGCGCAGCAACTCGACCAGATTCAAATTGCGCGTGAGCAACGGTTCTTTGAAAGACACCGTACGCTGACGGAAATCGTCCTCGGGCATTGCCGCAATTCGTTCGCGCGTCATGGCACCGGTCAGTAAACCCGACTTCATCGGCGAATAAACGATCAGCCCGATGTTATGCGCGCCGCAGTAAGGCAGGATTTCGGCCTCGATATCGGGCGAGAGGATCGAATACGGCGGCTGATTCGAAGTGACCGGCGCTATCGCCTCCATACGGGCCATCTGCGCGGGTTTGAAATTCGAAACCCCCATCCAGCGGACCTTGCCTTCCTTCTGCAGTTCCACCAGCGTCCGCCAGCCTTCTTCGATATCCGGCTCCGGATCAGGCCAGTGGAGCTGGTAGAGATCGATCGCATCGATCTGCAAGCGGCGCAGGCTGTCCTCGCACTCACGCCGGATCGAATCGCGCTTCAGACTACGCGTTACTTCGCGCTTGTCATCCCACACGATCGAGCACTTGGTAAATACGTAAGGACGCTTCGACCGGCCCTTGAGCGCGCGCCCGACCACTTCTTCGGAGTGGCCGAGTCCGTAGATCGGCGCGGTATCGATCCAGTTGATGCCGTGATCGAGCGCAGATTGAATGGCGCCGATGGAATCGTTATCGTCCTGTGGTCCCCAGGCGAAAGGCATGCCGCCTCCGCCGATAGCCCACGCGCCCACGCCGAGCGGCGTGATCTGTAAATCGCTGTTTCCCAGTTGTCGAGTCTGCATGAACTTTAAGTTTACGTTTGTGACGCGCTCGCGGCGGCAGGTAATTCGCGACGCACGGCGTCGAGAACCCCATTAACGAAATGGACCGATTCCTCGCCCGAGAACCGGCGGGCCAACTCCAGCGCTTCGTCGATCACAACCGCGGGCGGCGTATCGGTGCGCAGCATTTCATAAACCGCAATCCGCAGAATGTTCCGGTCGACTGCAGGCATGCGCTCCATTCTCCAGTGCGCGGCATGGCGCGTGATGAGATCGTCCACTGCCGCAATATCTTCGATGACGCCGCGCAGTAATCGTTCGGCGAATTCATCCGGGCGCGGACGGGTAACGCTATCTTCGCTGACGAGAAGCGAATCGTAATAGCCGCGGATAATATCCTCGATCGGCGTCCGCCGCATATCCCATTGAAACAGCAGCTGCAGTGCCTGCTGACGTGCGCGATGCCGTGCCATCAGCCTTCGGTCCGCAGTTTCCGCAGCAAATTCGCCATCTCGATCGCCGTCATGGCCGCATCGAAACCCTTGTTGCCGCTCTTGCCGCCGGCGCGGTCGGCGGCCTGTTCCACGGTGTTGGTTGTCAGAACCCCAAACGCCATCGGGACGCCGGTATCGGCGGACGCGGCCGCGATTCCGCGTGCCGCTTCACCGGCAACGTAGTCGAAATGCGGTGTACCGCCTCTGATCACGGCGCCGAGGCAGATGATCGCGTCAGGCTTCCGGATTCGATGTTCCGCCATCGCGCGCGCGGCAATGGGAAGCTCCCAGGCGCCAGGAACGCGAACCACATCGACTTGTGTAAAATCGGCACCCTGCTGTTTCAACGCATCCAGCGCACCAGCCAACAGAGGATCTGTAACGAAGCTGTTGAAACGGCTCACCACGATCGCAAACCGGAACCCGGCGGCGCTCAATTCGCTATCGAAGCTCTGGTGCACAGGTTCGCTCATTTGCCCGTAAACACTGCCTTGCGCTTCTCCAGAAAGGCGTTGGTTCCCTCGTGCCGGTCTTCCGATGCCGCTGTCAACCCGAAGGCCATGGCTTCGAATCGCAAGCCCGCATCGAGGCCGCCGTCAAGTCCGCAATCGACCGATTCCATGGTCAATGCTACAGCGAGCGGGCCGTTCGCGGCCACTTTCGCAGCCCATTGTTTCGCGGTCGCGATCAATTCGCTCTGCGCGGCAATCGCGTTGACGAGCCCGATGCGATACGCTTCCGCCGCATCGATCGAATCACCCGAAAGCAACAACTCGAGCGCCCTGCCGCGGCCGATCAACCTCGGCAGGCGCTGCGATCCGCCATAACCGGGAACGATGCCGAGCTTGACTTCAGGCTGGCCGAGCTTCGCGTTGGGCGACGCGATGCGGATGGAACAACACATCGCCAGTTCAAGGCCGCCGCCGAGGGCGAATCCATTGATGGCCGCGACCGATGGCTTCCGCAAAGTCTCGAGGTACCTGAAAATCTCCTGACCACGCCGCGAAATTCGTTCCGCTTCGATGGCATCGACCTTTGCCAATTCACCGATATCGGCCCCCGCAACAAACGCCTTTTCGCCGGCGCCCGTCAGGATCAGCGCCTTGATCGAAGCGTCTTCCCGCACCATCTGAAAGGCCTCGCCAAGCTCGGAAATCAGCGCCTGATTCAGCGCATTCAGTTTCTCCGGCCGGCGAATGGTTATAAGCGCAAGCCCGTCCGTATCCGGCTCAAAAGAGAGGAACTGAAATGACATATGGGATACTTGGGATTCAGCCCCATCTTACCGCATGCCCCCGGAATTCATACGCGACTAACTTAACCCCAATTGTTTCTGCAACTTACAGATTCTAATGAGGCGGTTAGCGCCCGTGTGACCGCTAAGAACGGTGGTTCGTACAGAGTTCGTACAGTCCGAAACCCCCGTGCGGTACCCGGAAGGCTCCAGCGCGGATTGGGTTCCGCCAGGGGTAGGGCGTTCGTCAGACGAACGGGATGAGAGAACACCGCTCGCCGTGGCGCACTGTTCGTGCAGAGGCGTGACCCGGATTTGGCTCAGAACGCGGCAAAAGACGGAGGTACTGGGATTACTAAATTGTCGATTTTTGGCTCATCCTGTGGACTTCGAAGGACTCACTGAGTATAGTGGGTCCTTAAAGTAGTTCGTTCGTTGGTGCTCTGGGATGAAGGCAAGCGCAGTTGTTTCTATAATTTATAGGAATTGTCCGATGTTAGCATTGCGTTGTTCGCCATTGACAGCATAGCAACGCATCCGATTTCGCGCGCATCATTAAGGGTGCAAACTAGAGTGCAAACTGCGGATTTCGGCCTACAGATTGCACGAGATTACCGACGTGGCTGCCGTTTCGCCACGCAGTATAGATAGAAGGATAAGGACATGGCAGAGGATCAGAAAGAAAAAACCCTGCACATCAGATATCGCAATAATCCGGCATACAGGTCTGTCCATGCTGGCGGTGCGTATGGCGGCGTCCTGCCTAGCACCGAGATTTTTCTCGGGATTTTCAGCGAAAGAACCCACTTCCCCGAATCGGCAACTGTTGAGATTAACGAAGAGACGAAGCAGGGCGTAGAGAAAGTGCAGATCGAAAAGGGAATCGTTCGTGAGATGGAAATTGGGCTTATCATGAATGTCCATGTCGCTAAAGCCATCAGACAGTGGCTTGACGAAAAGATAGCCTTTGTAGAGCAAGTAACGGCAGACCCCAAGAATGCGCAAATCGAGATTATCGGAGGAAGGAGCGAAGGATGAAACCACTTCCCTTAATACTCGCTGGGGGCCTCTGTGTTTCGAGCGCGCACGCCGGTTATCGTATTGATGTGTTGGAGGGGGCGTCGGCTACGCGGCCACCATATTGTGGGTCCTTTGAAGCTTCCATCTCTCAAACCGGAGATCCTGAATCAGTAGTCGTCGTAACCGAAAACCCTGCCACTTTAGAAGAGAAAATAGACGCCGCATGTTCTGACCCCGATAATTTCGAGGATGATGAAATACAGCCGTCTCCACGAGCAATTAGCGAATTGAAGCGTGTGCTCAGAGAAGCCTCGGATATTTTTAACGGAGATATCCCGCAAGGTGATGTTGCGCCTTATTTCGGAGAGATCAGCGTGACATGGCGGCGCGACAATCGAATGCTTCGTTTAACGGCATTTTCTGACGGGCGCGATCCACGTCTTGACTTCGGGACAACGCCAGTCGGGACTCTCGGCGACTATCAATTCTATCCCGTCGCAACCGGGGAGAATCTCATTGATCGATTAAATTGGGTTTTGGCTACCCGCGCTGTTGCGGCACCGGCAGCATTATAGAGCGGTGGCCTGAGCTTGGCCTTCGTCTATCGCGCCGCGAAGAAGAAATCGTGGATCGAAAACGGCGTGCATGAAGACGCCTTTCGAAGGCGGGCCGACCTGATTCCGGGCACTGCTGAACGTAGGGACGAACTCGGAATATCGGTAAGCGAAACTCCACAAGGTGCCGCAGCCGCACTTAACCGCTGTCACGGAATGATACGTATCGACACCGACAAATTGCGGGAGAACGGGTATACGCTCGTTCCAGACGATGACCATTTCAGTATTCCTGAACCGCCTTTTGATATCGAAGAAAATAGACCACAAGTCCTGGCACATGCGGCTAAGCTTCGGGAATGCTCAGAAGTCATTCCTTGGCCCTAAAGTACGGTCGCTGCGAAAGGTCCTCCACCACACGTTATAGCGGCCCACGCCCGTGTCGGTTTCGGCCTGCCGTGTGGCTGGCCAGCCCATCACTCAACACAAGCGAGATTCGAGTAGAGTAGTATCCGGCATGTCTTCACTGGATTCGAAAGTCCCACCACCACTGGTGGTATTGGTTATGGCGGTCTTCATGTGGCTGATCTCACGGGCTGCGCCACCGCTCCACTTCGACCTGCCAGCGCACAACTGGCTGGCCATCGTTCTTGTCCTTGCGGGATTTGCCACAGGTATTACAGGGCCGTAAGTCCGGCGAAGGCTGCGCCGCGAAAGGGCGGTCTTAGCCCGGCGGGCCGCAGACGACTTGCCGAGTCAATGAAGCGGCGCTGGGCGGCGAAGCGCGCGGCGTCGGCCCGGTGAAAAAGCCTGCGCGCAAAACACGGTCGGCGAAGAAAGCGGCCTGAAGAGCAAAGCGGGCCGCATGGGAAGCCAGCGAGCGGAGGGCGGAAAGACAGGCGGCGTAAAAATCGCTTGCACTTGATGGCCGCTTGGCATTAAGATCGATTCGATTGCCCCGCTCCTGCGGGGCTTTTTATATTTGCACTTGAAAGAGGAATTTTTAATGACTAAAGAAGAGATCCGAAAGGAAATAGACAGGTCGCACCGTGGGAAGTTTGCAGAGGAAGCAAGATCCAGTCTGGTTAGCAACCCTTCCATAACTGATATTGAATTGGCGAAGCAAATGGGATTCAGATACGACGATACATTCAGGCGGAATCTCGTCAAGGCGACAGACAGCCAGAAAATCCACGCGATTCGCAGCAGGTATTATCCGGGAGAAAGGCGGATCTACTAAACCCGATGGAAAGGGAGCGTGCCTGCGCTCCCTTTTTCAAAGTAGCCCACTACCCGAAATCGGGTTGCAGCACCCGAGACCCTACAATGCACAACACAACAGATGAACACCACTATTAATCCCGCCAGTTCCACCGGAGAGAACGTGTCTGACATCGAATCCATAAAAGTAGAAATCCATTCACTTGCGGAGCGCGCCCGTATCCTGAGCCAAGCCACCGACTGGTGGAACGACAAAATGGTCTTGTCCCTGATATTGGCTGCCGTGGCTGCCGTTCTGGTCGTGCTGACGACCGTAATGGCATTAAAAAAAGCCGGACAGACAAATGAGGCACAATCGGATTTAATCCGCGCCAAAGATCGGCAACTTGCCCTTGAACTTCGTGACAGGGATGTCCAAATCGAGGGAGCCAAGAAAGTGGCAGCCGATGCCAATAAGGCGACTGAAGATGAACGCATGGCTCGTGTTGAGCTTGAAGACAAAGTGGCGTGGCGTGTCCTGAATGAAGGCCAACAAACGGACCTAAAGACCGATTTGGGCCGCTTTTCGGGACAACTTACAGAGTGCAGTTTCCTCAGTAGTGACACGGAAGCATTTTCATTCTCCTCGGATATCGCTATTGCTCTACGGGCAGCGCATTGGCAGGTCATACCACCGAATCCAAACGTGATAGCTATGAAAGAAACGTCTCTACCAACCGCTGCATCTCCGATTGAGACAATCGATTTTGGAGTTGAAGTGGTCAGCACGTCTGACACGGCGGCCACCTCTGCTGCGCACGCTGTTGCGGAGGAGCTTGAAAAGCTGGGATTCGACGCGCATTTCAAGCCATCGACGCAACGCCCACAAGCATCCCGAGTGTGGATCATGGTGCAGCATAGACCACTCGGGCCGCAGGGCGAAGCAAAGCTCAGAGCGCTGAAGGCAAAGAAACAGTAAATCCAAATTAGGACACTACCCGCCATCCCTTGACAAAATAGCCCCCGCGCGGGGCGTCCCCCGGCAACCCCGCTACGATCCCCCGGTAACCGGCGACGCGGCTACGGGCGCGCGGGCCGATGCTCGGCGCGGGCTGGCATTTGCCCGGCGGTAGCCAGCGAGCGGAGGCGACAAGACAGGCGTGGCCCTTGACCCGATAACTACCGCATGTTACACTCCCGGCCACCATGAAGCTTGGCGTCGCGTTCTTTCTCTGTATTCCCGTGTTGCTCTTGGCAGGACCCGTGACCGTGGTCACTACGGGACCTGATGAGTGTTCCACCTCGGAATCGCCCTACATAACCGGCTTGGGTGGGGGCGGCGGAAGTATGAGCATCGTATCCACCGCGCTCGCGGTGTATTTATCTCCCTCCGGTATCGGCAGCGGCCCAAGCACCTGTACCGTCACCGTTACTGCCGATTTGGAGACGGCGGGACCTGTTCGGCCCGGATTCCTTCAGTTCTCTCTATTTGGATTAGGCGAACCAGATGGGCCATCCGGGGGTTATGCCTCGTTTTTTGTGAACGGCACGCAATATGGCAGTTGCACGGCGGGCCATGCCTGCACTCCGTTTAGCGACACGATCCCTTTTACGCTGGGGACTCCTTTTGAGATTACGACTAGTGCGTTCGGCTCAGCCCTTATCCTTAACTCAGATACTTCCGGAGCCGGGCTTATACAGGCGACCATTAGTGCCTATGAATACAGTCCGTTGGTCCTGAGCCCCCTTTTCCCTGTCATAAGCCTTTTTGGCGGCATCACTAACCCGCTGTTCTCGGGGAATCCCGAAAGCTGTCCTACAGGTTGGATTTGCTCCGGCAGTCCAGCGCCCGGATTTGCTTCGTATGCCCCGACTACCGCCCAGTACCCGGCTGGTTCTCCGTTCCCTACCAGCGCTTTCAGCCCTACGGTTTATGGGGGATCAGGCGTCATTCGACAACTCACTTCCTTGAATTGGGTAGGCGGCGCTACCTATCAACTTGGTTTGTGGACCGGCCTGCCCAATACAGAACCAGATGGGAGAACACTGGTTGCAGGCTGGCCGCAAGCCCCGAATGGCGTGGCACGATTGTACCTGACGATGGGTGCGGGTTTCGGCCAAGTTGCTGCATTCGACATCCCAGCCCCGCCTCAAGGTGGGTTCACTCTGGACAACATAGCCTTTACGCTGCCCTCGAATTCGGGCGCTATTGGCCAGCAGATTGGCGTAATGATTTTCGTGAGTGCTCCGAGCGGCTTTTCGGCTAACTTTGCGATCACGTCCCTCGGAGTGACGCCCTAACTAAGATCCAGGCTAATCTTCAGTTCGGGCGTCTCTGGCAGGCTCCCAGAGCGATCCCCGCGCGCCACTACGCCGCTTTCCGCGCGCTGGCGACAGGTAGACGACTTTCCCAGGTCATAGATAACGAGCGAATCACCTCCGATTGCAGCGAGGTATAGCGCGTAGTCGCGTAGATCCCAGATGTACTTCGCCAGGCAGTCGCACTCTGCCGGGGTCAAGGTTGAATCGCTAAGGCTTTTGATCTTTGCGCGTAGAGATGTGTAGGTGATATCCGCTATATCGATGTCGCCGACAACCCAATCTGGATTTTCAATCAAACCCCGCAAGGTGTCGCGCCCTGTTCCGGCTGAGAGCGGGCGAACCAAAGCGAGTGCTTTGACGCGGACGGCTCTCGTAGCCCTGACGCAATCCCTGCGGAACCAGGCAACCCCGCGCCGCCCGGTGATGGTGGATTCCTTGAAGTTGCTGCGGACGAACTCTATCATTGCCGCGTCGCGGCTCCAGTTTGTGCGATAACCGTCCGTCGCGAGCCCCGCGTCGAACATAGTCTTTCCCCACATAATCCCCACCAGGCCGGAATCCCAATGCAGGTGCCCGCGCAAAAACCGGCGCTGGGCCGGGGTCTTGCAGATTGCGTAAGTATTCTTGGTCGTTTTCATGTGTTCTCTCCGTTTTGTATTGCCCAAACGGAGTTCACAATATCCCGGACTCCAAAATTTGTCAAGCAGTTTTTTCCCTGCAAGTAATTGATAAAAATGGAGTTGCTTGACAAAAACAACATACGGACACTGACAAAAACAACATGCTGGAGACCCCAAAAGCGTGTAATTTCTGAGGAAACAAGCACGAATATTGCCTGACAAAAACAACATATAGAGACAGGTAGAGACAGGGGAAAATACCCCGCGATCCGGTACCCGGCGACCGAACGCCCGCTGTCGCCCAACGGTATCTTGGCTCCGCTCCTGTAGCGCGTAGGCCGGGCGCTGGCGGGCGCTGGCGGGCGCTGGCGGGCGCTGGCGACGGGGGCGCTGATGGTCCGGCACCCTGTCGTATTTGCATTATGGTTTCAGTTCCGGCTACCGAAAACGGCGATTTTCGAGGGTCCTCCGGGGCTTACCGGATTTGAAAAAGATTTTCTGAAAATTAAGTGCTTTTCTTTCATAGACCTAGAAATTGTCAAAATTAGACAAAGTCTAAAAATGGCTAAAAACGGGATTTCGTGTGCTAAGATCGTCCTGCAAGTAACACGAGGGCAGGTTAGAGAGCGCACAGCAACGGTCTCGAATAATACTCAGCCCACCTCTCGCGTACGCATTATGCTGAGCGGTCTGAGCGGTCGGCTCCGAGCGGCACCCCTGAAGCCGGGTGCCAGCGACTTTGTTTCCGGGAAAAAAGCCTTTACCGGACGCTAACTTACTGATGGTCTTACACCTACAAGCCCAGGACCCCGGAAACCGTACGCCTCCGGGGTAAGATGGTCTTATAAGCAACAAGAGGGCATACAAGGTAGCGATCAGGCAGGCAGCAGCGCAGTCTCGAATGCTGCCAGCGACTTTGTTCCCGGTCCAAAAAAGCCTGGCCGGATGCTAACTTACTGATGGTCTTACACCTAACTACCACGACACCTCGATTTCAGACACCTTCGGGGTAAGATCGTCCTGCGAGTAACAAAGAACGAGCAAGCAGTAAGCATCAGTCTTCAGCCCAGACTAATACGGTAGTCACCAACGCAAAGCAAGTAACAGGCCCACTCGGGCAACCGAGCGGGCTTTTTTATTCCTTGAAACCCCTTAAAGGAGGGTCAAAATGAAAGTAGAAGCAAATCCTCAGTACCTCAGAACGGCGGATGTCGCAACCCGGCTTGGCGTGTCGCCTTGCTTCATCACGAAAGCCATTCGAACGGGGCAGTTAAACTCCGTGAAGCTAGGGAGAGCGCGTCTTATCCCTGCGTCCGCCGTCGATGCGTACATCCTCCAGGCTCAGACGGTGGGCCGCTAATGCTCAGTCTGAAAGCCTACATCGGCGACGGCGACGGCGTTACCCTGCCCATCGACGTTCAGCAGTGGATGGACGGCCTGGCAACGCTGCGCGCCAAACGCGCCGAACTCAGAAAACGTGTCGCCACGGCAGAAGCCGATTACCTGCGGGCCGACAATCGATCCGGGATCGATATGGCCGCGCTCGGTGAACAGCTCGCAGCTCAGGTACTTGACGGAGGCGACGCCCCTACCAATCTCTTGTCGCAGGTGACGGCTCAGCAAACCGTGGTCCTGGCGTGCAAAGCCACCGTAGACGGTCTCAAGCGGCGCGAACAGGCCCTCACGTTGGAGATCGCCGACGCCCGCGAGGGCTTACGGCACTCCGCCGACGAATGGCTTGAAGCCGAGCGCAACGTCAGGCGCAAAGCGTTCGACGATCTGCTTACTGAATTCGTCAGTCGCGCCCGCAGCCTCGTGGCTGAGGCACGTGGCCTGGGGGATCAGCGCATCAGTGGAGCACTCACCAACGCGAACATCGACTTCCCCGGTACCGGAAAGTCAGCGCTATTCCCCGTGAAACACTGGCATCCCCAGGATGCTGAAATGTGCCAATGGTCGGACAGGTTTCAGGCCGTACGAAACGAAATCACACGAGCAGTGAACGAGGAGAACTAATCTTGGCAGACCTGGTATACAAAGAGGTACTCCGCGCCCCTACTTTTATTCAGGCGGGGGGCGAAACGTTTCAGCCCCGCTCGAAGCGTATTACTCTCACAGCCGCGCAGATTACGACTCTCCATAGCGCCCCAGTTTCACTTGTTCCAGCCCCCGGCGCGGGATATGCGCTGGTGTTCGAAAGCTTAACCTTCCAGTTCACCTACGGGTCGGTTCAGTTTACCGGTGGTGGCGTCGTGATGCCCGTGTATCACGGAGCCACTACCGATTTATCCGTTACCGGTGGGGTGACTGCGGCAACTATCCGAGCTGCCGCGAGCGCGACCGTGCTTGTCATATCGACCCCGGCTGCCGGTGGGCTTCCCATCACAACCAATGCAGGCATCGACCTGTACGCGGCCTCGGCTGATTTCGCCGCTGGTAACAGCACGGCGGTCGTGACGCTTAACTACTGCGTTCTGAGACTCGGCTAACTAGATAACGATTCGAATCGAGCAACAAAAGAGGACTAAATCATGAGCACAAACAAAGCAGAGTACGCAAGATACGCGAACCGCAGCACACCGGCGAACGCCACGCAGACCGATAGCATGGCGCAGCTTGAACGCGACGCCAAGGCCACCAGCCGGAGCAAGACAACAAACATTTACGTCGGCAAGTCTTTGGGGGCTTGCGAGGATCGCCCATCATCTATCTATGTTTGAGTTTCGTCGTGCGTTGGGCCGGTGTTTCGTTGAGGTTTCGCCGGTCCGAGTGCGGCGGACGCCAGGTCCCGGATTCCCGTACCCAAAGCGCTGAGGCGCGGGAGTCCTGGGCCTGGTGTATTGAATCGGTGCGGCCCGCAGCCGCTAACAAGTTCAACCCTTTTCGAGGTAATCAATGCCAGCGATGCTTTCAATGAAGTTAGTGGAGAGCGATGCTCCGCCGAAGACCGGTTTTACCATGCGCTACGACTATGACGGCAGCGGCAATTTGATCTACCAAGGTTGGTCGCCAGCCCAGTGGGCTTCTGCCACGAGCGCAGCCGCATGGGCAGTAAAGAAGTACACGTACGATGGTTCGAACCGTCTTACATTGGCCCAGTGGGCCAACGGTTGTGCCGACAGCGTTAACATCTGGGACAATCGCACCACGCTGAGCTACCAATAGGAATTCGAGTTTCCCTGAATCGTGTGCAACGCGCAGACTGCCATCGGCGTTCCTTCGCGATTCAGGGCGGTGCGTGAGCCCTGGGCTTCGTCTCCCAGCGGTCACGTGAAGTGGGCTACCGACTGGCCGCAACCAGGCACGCCCACTACAATCTTGCCGTCGCCAACGGGCTGAGTGCGTACTCACGCTAACCTTACCTGTCGTAGTCCACTTGCAGCTCCGGCGACGGCAACAGGCAACTGGGCCAACACAAATCCGCGCGGTCGACACCCAGCGGACGCGGCGCGCGGACGGCACATATGTTGTCGGGCTGTGAGCCTGCAGGTCCGCCAGTGCAGGGGGCAATGAATAAGTAACCCAAGATCCGCTCAGGCGCGCGCTTCGTTCCCGCACGGCTGAGTTGAACTGGACTCGGACACTGAACAGGATAACGGTGTGGGAACCGTCATCGATAGGTGTCCTTTATTTTCTCGGAACGAGACGAAACTCACCCCCAGTGAGTTGATGTAAGAAAAAGGAACGAATCAATGACAAACGACAAAGACCTCGCAGCACTCGCATCGCAGTTCCACGCCCTGTTCTCCGGCATGGAAAAAGCTTACGGCACCTACAACAATATTCACCCCGATCCCGGCAGCACGAAAGGCAAGCTGAAGGGCGATGCGATCACGGAGCGCAAGCCTGTAACGGACAAGCTCTGGGAACTCCACCTCTCCGGTAAGCTGGGCATTGGGATCATTCCGATTCAGGAAGAGAACACTGCTTGCTTCGGCGCTATCGACATCGACGTTTACATCGGGCTTGACGCACCTAAAATACTGGCCGATATCGAGAGGTTGAATCTTCCGCTGATTCCCTGCCGGAGCAAATCCGGCGGACTCCATCTGTTCCTGTTCACGGGGAGAACCGTTCCCGCTGCGCATATGCAGTCGAAGCTTCGGGAGATCGCGGCAAAGCTGGGCCATGGATCGGCGGAAATCTTCCCCAAGCAAACCGTGATTCTGGCCGAATCGAACGATCTTGGATCGTGGATCAACATGCCGTACTTCGACGGGAACAACACCGAGCGCCACGCGCTACGGCCCGATGGCACTCCCATGAGCGTCACCGGGTTTCTGGACGCGGCGGAAGCGGTCAAGGCAATAGCGACGCCCGAATGGATCGCGCGCCCCTTGCCCCTGACCCTGGACGTCCTGAATGCCCTGCCCGATGGTCCTCCGTGCCTGCAGCACCTGGTGGAACAGGGAATATCGGAGGGCGGACGCAACAAAGTGCTGTTCAATCTTGGCGTGTATTGCCGCAAGACCAATGCCGACGATTGGGAAGAGCCGACACGGGAAATGAATCGGTTGTACATACGCCCCCCGTTACTCCACGACGAACAGGAGCGAATCATCAAGAGCGTTGCGAAAAAAGACTACTTCTACACCTGCAACGATGCTCCCCTGGCCCAGTTCTGCGACAAAGGCGTATGCCGTACCAGGAAGTACGGTATCGGCAGCGGGGGAGCAGGAGGGCTTGTTCTGGGCTCCCTCAGCAAGCTCATGACGGACCCACCCATCTGGTTTCTGGAGGTCGAACAGGGGCAACGTGTGGAGTTGACCACGGATCAATTGCTCAGCCCAATCGAATTCCAGAAACGCTGTGCTGAGGCACTCAAGGGTGTGATGGTTCCGGTAATGAAACGTTCCACCTGGACGGATTACCTGCGTCCTGCGATGGAGAATGTCATCGAGATACCCGCACCGGCGGAGATGTCTGCTGGCGGACATTTGGCCGGATTGCTGGAGGAGTTCTGCACGGATCGCGCGCAAGCGAACACCTGGAATGAAATTCTGGCGGGAATGCCGTTTACCGAAGGCGGCAAAACATGGTTTCGACTGGGAGATTTTGTTACCCACGTGCAACGCAAAACCAAAGCCGAATACAAACGCTTCACCATTAGCAAATGGCTGCGGGACTTTGGGGCGACAGCCCGCGTCCGTGAGATCGACGGAAAAGATACACGCCTCTGGTGGATCGAGGCTTTTCCGGGGGGTACCGGGAAACCGTGGCCAGTGCCGGATTCGGTCAGCCGGGGAGATGCGAGGGAGTTCTGACGGGGGGGTTTTGGGCTCCGGGATCTGGCTTCCCTATATAGCAGTTTCATGGCGATTTTTTTATTTTTTTCTGCCATCAACTAGTGTCGGTAGTGTCTTTTGTGTCTTTTATGCGAGTAACTGTATTTTACTCAGTAACTTACGGAGAGACACTACCTCTTCAAATAGTGTCTTTTTAGTGTCTCTAAGTGTCGGAATATCTGAGTGGTAAAAATTAAGTGCTTTAGAATCAATCCTGAGATAATGGCAGTTTGATGAAGGTTTATTAATTCATTATGCCAAGAAACTGCTATATAGGGAAGAGAGGTACAATCCTCTGGGGTGATTATGGTGATTGAAACGCTACGAGCGTAGCGGCCCCATTTTCCTGAACGTGCCAGGCAACCCCTGGCAAAAGGAACGTATGAGATACAACCGTCCGTCCGAAGCACTCCTGTCCGAATACATCGTGAGGTTTCGGGAACTCAATGCGTCGCCAAGCTTTTGCACTGCGGTTTGGGGCTCTGTGCGGCGGATGCCGAGCGAAGACGGCGCGCTTCGAAGCAACGAACTTCTCGGCGGAGCTTTCGTATCCACCCCTCGTTGATCCTACCGGAAGGCGGAACGAAGCAGGCCGGTATATCGACGTCATGGGAAGGTGGGAATTCGATTGGCCGTGCCCCGCAAGTCCATACGAAGTAGGCCGGTATCTTGACGCCATGTTCCTGCTTAACCCCGGCACAGCGAAAGCTTCCCCGGCATACACCGTTGAGCACGCGCTGCGGTACATCGCAGCTTCCCAGGTTCACGTTATCAACAGTATAAGTACATGATCCCAAAGAACTTCGATGGGTCCTTCCTAGCCATTTCCAAGGCGCGGAGTCCTGCTCTGCGCAGTTTGCGTAGTTGGCCACATTTGAAGAGGTTTACAGTTAACGGATTGTAGTGTTTTGACCCCACGAAACCATCACATTTCGTGAAGTGCAGGAGATGAACGGAAATGACCCCAAAAGATAAGCCAAAAGGACAGAATCTTCTTACGTCCGCCGCATATGCCAGGCACCGTGCCGCCCACGACCTCCCTGGAACGACCCGGCCAGCCGTCAGCCAGGCCTTGCGCACAGGGCGAATATCATATGAGGCAAACTCCTCCCTGATCGACCCTGTCAAAGCCGACGCTGATTGGCTTGCCAACACCGAACTCAACGCACTGGGAGCATCCCAGGACTCGGACTACCTCAGATCGCGGGCGAAGCGGGAATTCCACGAGGCGGAGATCTCTCAAATCAAGGCTCAGACGCTTCGGGGAAAGCTCATCGACGTGGACACCGTGCGCAAGGTGCTCTTTGCGGCGGGCCGCGCCTTTCGTGCGGCACTGGAGGACGTTACCAACCAACTTTCTCCTGACCTCGCAGCAGAGAGCGACATAGGGCGAACTGAGCGCATCCTGAAGACGCGGTTTGACAGGCTCCTGAATGAGATGACAGCCCGCATCGAAAAGCAGGACGAATCCCTGTTTGCGGCGTCCGCGCCGCCCGATTGATACATCCGGGTCATCCGAGCCCACGGACGTCAGCGGCGAGCCCCTGACCGGCTACGATTCAACGCTGGCTTACCGCCCCCTGCGCCCCTGGTGAATATGCACACGACCAGGGCTAGGCCGAACCCGTTGACCCAGCGGACGTGCTCCACGACGCCTATGGGCTCACCCCTGCGGAATCCCGGCTCTGTGCTCCGGTCCATCCGAGCCCACGGGCCGGTTAAACCGGATGATTGACGCCACGTTTGCCCCTCTGGATCAAGCGCTGGCCCCCTGCGTTCACCTCGCTTACACGGTGAAGGTGGCCAAGAGGTACGCGATGCCTGACCCCTGAATCAGACTGGACGGGGACGGTTAGAGAGAGTTCAGCCCGGCTTGCGCCGGGCTTTTTCATTTATGACGGCAGCGCGCCAATGGCCGCGTGTTGCACACACAAAAAGGACTTACATACATGGCGGATTGGAAACAAACAGCAGCGGCAGGCGGTTCATTCATTGCAAGCGTCGGCGACGGGTTACTACTGGCACTTGGCGTCATTACTGCAAACGTTACGTCTGGGCTCGAAATCAACGGGCTCGGGCAGATTGTCGTTAAGAACGGCTCGGGTATAGCCCTGGACGGCAGCGGCGCGCTTACGGTCAACGCAGGTGTCGGCCTAACCATAAGCGGTGGCTTCCTGGTGGTTAACGCTGGAACCGGTTTGTCCACAAGCGGCGGAACGGTCTTTATCCCTGGTGGAGCTATAACGCAAGCATTGCTTGCCGCGCTCGCTGTAGGAACGGCCCAGATTCAAAACGGGGCCGTCACAAGCACTCAGATCGCGAGCGCAACGATTACCACGGCGAATATCGGCGCGGCTCAGATCACCACGGCTTTGATTGCGAACGCGGCTATTACAAACGCGCTTCTCGGTACGGCGGTTGTAGGGACTGCCAACATTCAGAACGCTGCCATCACCACGGCCTTGATCGCTAATGCGGCTATCGGAAGCGCGCAGATATCGACGTTGAGCGCGAGTCAGATCAGTGCCGGGACCATCTCAGCCTCGATCAGTATAACGTCTCCGAACATCACGAGCACTTCAGGCTCGACCCTGATACAGTTGACCTCCGGGACCATTACCTCGAACGACAGCTCAACCGGCAACGAGGTGACGATTCAGGCCGGTGGGATAACAATCACCGGATCAAACGCTTCGATTTACACCCAGCATTTCAACACGGTGACGAACTGGGTTAATTCAAACACCAAAGTGTCGATCAGCGCCTCGGCTGGTTCGATCAACCTGACTAACGGGGGCATCTTACAGGTTGCCTCAACGACCTGCATTGACGGCAGCCGCAACGGAAACTTCGTTGATCTGGTAGCAACCAATGGGTTCTACGTAACCGGATATCAGGTTGTTGATGCCAGTGCCAACGTTTACGCGAACAGTATTACGGTTGGCGGCAACTTAGGCTATACCGGCACCTTAGCAGCGGCCATCGCAGCCGGTAAGAATATTGCGGGCGGAATCATTTACTGATCCGTGAACTCACACGAAAGGATTAATCCATGAAACGCTTAATGATCGCTCTATGTTTACTGGCTTCGTCGATGTTTGCTCAAGCCACCGATTTGACCGTCTACATCGCGCCCTTCCAGTTGTGGTCGGATTGCTACTTATCCCCGGCCTGCGCTGCGCAGCAACTTTACTTGATGGAGATTAAGACGACTAACACTAACACAGTCGCCTATCTCTATTCGGTGACCGGGACACTGGCGGACGGCACGGACGAAAACGCTCAATGCCTGTTCAACGCAACGAAGGTCGGTGCCAACTCGTGCATCGTATTCCGTGCGAAGGCGGCTCCCGCCAACGCTATGTTTCCAACTGCGCCCTATCAGGACACATTCACCATTACACAGATGCTCTTTAGCGGGCCGGTCACGAATGTCCGGTATCACGTCCAGGAACTGAGCGTAACGTCTGATTTCGCGGGAGGGCAGTGAACGCCGTACGACAACTCAAACAAAGGACAACAGAAAATGATAACACTAACGGTTCTTCAATTATTGAATGCGGCGGGAACTTTGCAAGATTTGGTCACCCAACCGCATAAAGGTGCAGTCGCTTTCACGTTCAGGCGAATGGTTAACACTCTTCACCCTGACTTCTCTGCGGCGTCAGTGGCCAAAGACGCCATGTTCAATGACGATAACAGCGTCCCTCATGGCAAGGGCCGCGCCTTGAAACCAGAGAGCGTAGCAGCTTTCGTTACTGACCCGCTGTTCAGCCAGATTGTAGAAGTCAACGTGGTTCCATTGACGCCCGCTGATTTGGAAAATGCAACAATCAGCCCCGCTCAACTCGACGCCTTGGGACCGTTAGTCAGCGACTAGCTCCCGCGATTCTTACCTTGTAATGAAGCCCGGTGGGATCGAATCCTCACCGGGCTTTTTGTCGTTTGGTAGTGCCCTCACGGACGCTGCGCCACCAGCGGCGAACAAAAACAACCAGCAGTAAACACGAGGATTGTCCTAATGTCAAACGAAGGCGTATTAGAAAAGCACTATCGGGTTAAAGAACTGTCGGAGATGTGGGGTTTCAGTGTTCAGGTCATTCGCAGGCTGTTCAAGAACGAACCGGGCGTTTTGGTCCTACCGGGGCGTCGGCAGGCTCTTTCGATTCCGGGTTCTGTGGCCACCGCCGTTCACAATCGCATCAGTAAAGGATCGCTCCAGGCGCAACCTGCGTTCACGGGTCCACGCCGCGTAATACTTCTCAGTCACAACCACAGAAGAATGGTTAAGCAGCCGAGAAACGTCCTCAAGGCTCATGCCCGCTCGCAGGCACCTGACAGCGAACGTGTCGCGTAGCCGGTGGGGACGGCAGTCGGCAACGCCAGAACGCTTGCTCAAGCCGTGCATGAGCCTGTACGCCTCGTTGGACAGGTAATAGCGCGCGTGTTCCGTTACCGGGCCATAATAAAACGGCCATCGGCCTGGCGTCATCCACGTGCACGATTCAATGGCGGATTTTAGCGCGTCGGTGACGTATGCCTCTACGGTGGAGCGCGCCTGTTTGATCCGCTTCTGTTTTTGTGGTTCGTAGGTGTATATCCACACCGACTCGCCCCGCGTCAGTTTGGCCGGATCGAACATGATTGCGTCGCCGATACGCATTCCGGTGGCCAGCATCAGCTCCAGTAATGTGCGGAACGTCTTTGGGCTGGTGGAATACTTTCCCCCGGACCTCAACTTGATATTTTCACTGGCGTTCAGTATTGCTGTTACCTCATCATCGGTGTACGGCTGCTTTTGTTCGCTGACGGCTGCGTGGGGCCGTACTCGCGCGGCCAGTTCCGTTTTGATCCATTCCCGCCGAAAAGCGACGCGCAGAAACGCTATTATTTTTTGAAATTGGTGTCGCTTGGTTGTGTTGGATAGACCGGCCAATCCTTCGATCTTGAATCGCTCCAGCAGATCGACAGTCACTTCCGACATATAGAGCACGCCGCGCGCGCTGCAATACGTGGACAACTTGGACAGTATTCTGCCCATGAACATGTGAGTTCTCTCGTTCAGCTCGTGCTCGCGCGCTGCGAGGTATTGCTCGATACAGGCGGAAATGGAAGGCCCCATAACCGCGTTGTCGGCGGTAATCCGCGTTCGGCTGGCGATCTGCGCATCGCGGAAAGCTTCGGCTCGCTTGAGATCTTTTTCCCCCGTGGCTTGGCGCGGCATTACGTCATTCGTGCCGGGAATGGTGCCGTTTATCCAGATGGGGCACGTGCACTCGAAATAGAAGCGCTTGGCCGGTTCTGATAGCTTGGTTGCATGAACTTCGCACCCGGCACTATGCCGTTTGTACAACACCAAACCGTTGACGACTGTGCCGCGCATCTGAACACCTCCCATGCGAAGACTGTACGAACTGTTCGTACAGTCAGCCAACATGGTATCATAACAACAAGAAAACAAACAAGATATTAAATGCCCCCGGAATTCATACGCAATTTCTCCATCATTGCGCATATCGACCACGGAAAAAGCACCCTTGCCGACCGTCTTCTGGAGACGACCGGCGCCCTTTCCCAGCGTGAAATGATGGCGCAGGTGCTCGATACGATGGATCTCGAGCGCGAGCGGGGCATCACGATCAAAGCGCACGCCGTGAGGCTGGATTACAAGGCCGACGACGGCAACTGGTACCAGCTCAATCTCATCGATACGCCCGGTCACGTGGACTTTTCCTACGAAGTTTCGCGCAGCCTGCAGGCGTGCGAAGGCGCCCTGCTCGTGGTCGACGCGTCGCAGGGCGTCGAGGCCCAGACTCTCGCGAATACTTATCTCGCGCTGCACCATAATCTCGAAATTATTCCGGTAATTAATAAGATCGATCTTCCCGCGGCCGAGCCCGAGCGCATTCGCCAGCAGATTGAAGATGTGATCGGTCTCGACGCGAGCGATGCGCTTCTGGTCAGCGCGAAACAGGGCATCGGCATCCACGAAACGCTGGAGGCGATCGTGAAGCGCGTGCCTCCGCCGCGCGGCCAGGTGGACGCTCCGCTGCGCGCCCTCATCTTCGATTCCTGGTTTGACCCGTACCGCGGCGTGATCATCCTGGCTCGCATCGTGGATGGAAAAATCGCCATGGGGCAGAAAATCAAGCTCTGGTCCAATGGGGAACAGTTCGATGTGGAAGGCCTGGGGTATCAGTCTCCCAAGGCGGTCCCTTTGCCGGAACTGGCAGCGGGGGAAGTCGGCTACATTTACGCCAACATCAAGAATGTCGCGGACGCCAAAGTCGGCGACACCATCACCGATGCCGCTAACCCCGCCGCCGAACCGCTGCCGGGCTTTGAAGAGATCAAGCCGATGGTGTTCGCGGGATTGTATCCGGTGGAATCGCACGAGCACGGCCTGCTGCGCGATGCGCTGGAAAAACTTCGCCTCAATGACAGTGCGCTGAGCTTCGAGCCGGAGAATTCGGTAGCGCTCGGCTTCGGCTTCCGCTGCGGATTCCTCGGCCTGCTGCATCTGGAGATCGTGCAGGAACGGCTCGAGCGCGAGTTCAATATCAACCTGATCACCACCGCGCCGGGTGTTCGATACCGCATCACCAACATCAAGAACGAGATTGTGGAGGTGGATAATCCGACCAAATTCCCCAATCCCGCGGAGATCCTGAAGATAGAAGAACCGATTATCGACGCCACGGTCATCACGCGCGAAGAATACATCGGAGGCATTCTGGCGCTGATGGAAGACAAGCGCGGTGTGCAGAAGAAATTCGAATATATCGGCTCGGGGCGCGTGATGCTTCTCTACGAGATGCCGTTGAACGAGATCGTGCTGGATTTCTACGATCGGCTGAAGAGCGCTTCGCGCGGCTACGCTTCGCTCGATTATCACCTCGCGGGTTACAGGATCTCTCCTATGGTCCGGCTGGATATTCTGATCGCGGGTGAGCCGGTGGACGCGTTATCGATGATCGTGCACAGGGACTTCGCTTACGAACGCGGCAAGGTTCTCGTTGAGCGCATGCGCAAGCTGATCCCTCGCCAGATGTTTGAAATCGCGCTGCAGGCGGCCATCGGGACGAAGGTCATTGCTCGCGAAACGATTGCCGCCATGCGGAAGAATGTTCTTGCCAAATGCTATGGCGGCGATATCTCGCGTAAGCGCAAGCTGCTCGAGAAACAAAAGGAAGGCAAGAAGCGGATGAAGCGCGTAGGCCGCGTGGACATCCCGCAGGAAGCTTTCCTGGCCGTGCTTAAGGTTGGCGATACCGGCCCGGAAGATTAGCATCCGCGGCGAAACGCTGAACGGCGCATAACGTGCCTGTATTTCTCCGACTGCCAGGAAGCCGGGGAAAACAACCATGAGTTTCGACAAAAACGACGTAAAGCACGGAATCGACGAAGTAGCCGCGCATTTGAAACATGCGGTGGACGTAGTGGCCGAAAAGACCAGCGGCACGCGTGAGACGATTGCGGAGAAAGCGAAGGAACTCGGCCGGAAAACGGGCGACGAGATGATCGAGCAAGGCCAGAAACTCAAGAACGCCAGCAGCAGTCAGCCTGCCGGCGACCAGGGCCAAAGAATATGCTCCTGATTATTATCCTTCTGATCCTTCTCCTCGGCGGTGGTGGCGGATATTATGGCCATACACGCTGGGGCCCCGGCGGCGGTGCCGGAATCGGAGTCAGCACCATCGTGCTGGTTCTGCTGATCGCGTGGATGCTCGGCCTTTTCCGTTAAGGACGCGGCGTCAGTAGCGTTTATTCCTGCGCCTCGGTCGCAAATCCACCGCTTGGGCGCCGCACCCGAATCGCCGACGACTATTCAGGGCCGAGTCTGAAGCATGTCTGAGGGCAAATCGCGCCGCTGCCGAGCGACGTCCGCGTGCATCGCATCGGGGGCAAGGTCAATCTCTCCCGGCCACGCGATTGCGCCCTGGTCGATGAAAACCTGCTCGAAGAAACCTGGATCGTTCAGCGGCGCGAGGACACCAGTCAATTCTTCCCTCCGTAAACGCACGCGCCCAGTCAATCCGTCCTGGAAACGCACGAATAAGCTGTAGCCCGGTTCCGGCTTCACTTCGACCACGTCCCAATACATCGCAATATGCTCCGTTCAGACCAAGGGCTCGATCTTCCCAGGTTGTGCCTTCTCGCGGCAAAGCCGCCAGTTCTCTATCAACTCCGCTTATGTATCATCCCCCATTCTCCTACCAGAGCCAAGGCGCGGCGTGGCAATTCGCCTTCGATCACACATAAAGTGTCGATGTCTATCGTCGCCTCAAATTCGCCGTAACGGGCGTGGAAGTGAGGGGGGCGCGTGATCGTTGAAGAACATACGAATCAAAATCCCATAGAACGAACAGATCGTCGGCATTCCGGCAGGCCGATTCTACCATCGGCGTTACACTCCAACCGACACGATAGGTCCAGCCCAGGATCATAAAAGCCCACGATTGGTGGTGCCATCGAGAATCGTTCCTTCCGGTCGGGCTTTGAGCGAACCTTGCCGGTCAGGAACAAGCGAGGACTTGAACTCGCCGGTCGAGAGGCGGCCTCTACGCGCCGCCGGCTTACCGGGAGCTAACCCATTTCTTCCACAGACACTGTTGTTACCGGCTTCTTCGCTGGCGTCGTCGTGATCACCACCACGCTGACAAGAACGAACAAAGCCCCCAGAATCGTTCGCAGGCCAAGCATCTCGCCGCCCAGGAAATATCCCACCAGGACGGCCACAACCGGATTCACATACGCGTAGGTCCCGACTTTTGTCGGCGATTCGTGATGAATCAGCCACACGTAGGCAGTAAACGCGATGATGGAGCCCGCGACGATCAAATAGAGCAATGACAGCCACGCTCCGCGTGATACGGTCCACGGACGGAAATTACGAAATTCTCCCAGCGCAGCCGCCGTAATAGCCAGCAACATCCCGCCAGCCAGCATCTGGGCTCCCGAGCTCATGACTTTTGAAGGGGGAAGCGGCAGCTTGCGCGTCAGTGCGGACGATAGCGACCAGCTCATCGATGCAACGATCAGCGCCACGGCGCCCGGTCTGTCTATGGGCTCCCCGCCGAGGTTCAACGAGCGGCTCATCAGCACCGCGACTCCGCCAATCCCGATCAGGAACGCCAGGGCCAATCGCAGAGTGAGCCTCTGCGTCCCGAGGAGAATGATTTCCGACAGCGCCATAAACACGGGGATCGTGGCCATCATGACGGCGGCAATGCCCGAAGGAACACGCTGCTCGGCCCAGAACAATAGTCCGTAATCGAGGACGAAGATCAGGACAGCAAGTAAAAACGCCGAGGTCCACTGGCGTCCTGTTGGTGAGCGCTCGCCTTGCGCGATCATCCAGCCATAAAGAACGAGTCCCGCAATCAGGAACCGCATCGCCGCGAAAAGGAACGGCGGCACCTCACGGACGCCGACGCGAATTGCGAAAAACGTGGATCCCCACACCAGGTAGATCGTCGCGAAAGCCAATAGAGTCTCCCACGTTCGACGATCGGTTTTAGCTTCCACAGTGAGCCGCTACGAACAATCTAACAATCTCCGCTCCTGGCCGCCTCCCCGGATCGGTGTGGAGCATCGCATGCACCCCTCTTTGGCGGAGGCTGTTTATGCAATTCACAACTTACGTCGCCGTTTGGTCCTGTCTCACGATTGTTGTCCTCGGGTTGGCGCTGATCCGCTACCTGGTCTCGCTTCATGAAGACGATAATCTCCATCTCAGCACCGCTGAAAAAGGACTGATTACAAAGCAGATGGTGTTTTTCCAGCACCTTGACGCCATCGATCGCTGGGGAAAGTCACTGACGATTGTCGCCCTGGTCGGCGGTCTGATTTTAGCCGGTATTTTTCTCTATCAACGGCTTCCGTAGAAGCCTGGACCTTGTGTCAAGTGGCGCAGCTGCGCTATGTCGCGTATTGAACGGGGTCGGAAAGGAACGACCATGAATAGCAGAATGTTAAGGTCGATAGTTTGCGTCGCGTTCGCCGCTGGTGTTGTCTTTTTCGTCGAAACGGGATCGGCGCAGAAGAAGACGGAGAGCTTATTAGACACGGATAAGAATCCGTTGATCGATTCCATGGATGGAGGGGCCCTGTATAAGGCGTACTGTGCCACCTGCCACGGAGTCGACGGCAAAGGGTTCGGCCCGATGACCGAATGGCTCAAGATCAAAGCGCCCGATTTGACTCGTCTCTCCATGCGGGAGGGCGGCAAGTTTCCGCTGGCGCGGGTACAGAGGATCATTGCGGGCGACGAAAATATCACCGCGGGGCATGGAACTCGTGAAATGCCGATCTGGGGTCCTGTGTTTTCAAAGATTACGTGGGACCAGGATCTGGGGCCCATGCGGGTCTACAACGTGGCGAAATACCTCGAAACGATGCAAGCCAAGAAGTAACAACCTCTTCGAGGCCCCTCTGCCGCTCCGGATTGAGCGACAGGGGGGGCCTCCATTGTCAAATTCGAATCCGCTTTCCCTCTCTCACCAATTTCCGGAGACCAACTTCGAGCTGCGTTTGTAAACAATGACGCGTGTCTCCGGGGCAGGTCTTGACTTGGCTGCTCACGTGCACTGTCTTACAGGAAGAGGAGGCAATATAGTCATGCGTCACCCTCTGACAGAAACAGAATTCAACCGGACTGCCGAAATCTCCGGGATCGTTACCGCGAACACTCTTTTCAAGGAGTTTGATTCGCGGACCGCCGGGAAGTTGGTGGAGTTGGGTATCGAGGCCCGTTTTGAGCTGGGAAAGTTCATCTTCCGGGAGCGCGATCAGTCCGGGCAATTCTTCTACATCACGTCCGGTTCCGTCGCGATCGAGCAGCCCGCGCCGGACCATCCCATTCGAATTCAGACCCTTCACGAAGGAGATTTCCTCGGCTGGTCGGCCCTCCTGGGTTCCGGAACGCGCCATTTCCAGGCGCGCGCGCTCACTCAAGTCACAGTTCTAACGTTCGACGGAGACCTGCTGCGCAAAGAGTGTGAAGACGACCCGCACTTTGGGTATGCGTTGATGAAACGTCTCCTCGTGCTGGTCACCGAACGGCTGGATGTGGTGCGCATGCAGCTCGCGGAGAGCCGGAGGAGCGAAGTGCGCGACTGGGCGGCGGAGCCCACGTTACACTGAATTCACACCCGATGATCCAGAACGCGATCCCCGAGGGGCTCACCTTCGACGATGTGCTTCTCGTACCCGCCAGGAGCGAAGTTCTGCCCGCTGAGGCGGACACCAGAACCAGACTGACGCGTAGTATTCCGCTCAACATTCCCGTCGTCAGTTCGGCGATGGACACGGTTACCGAATCCCATCTCGCCATCGCGCTCGCGCAGCAGGGCGGGATCGGCTTCATCCACCGCAACATGTCGATCGACCGGCAGGCCGAAGAAGTCGACCGCGTCAAACGCAGTGAAAGCGGGATGATCGTCGACCCCATCACGATCGCGCCCGACAAGAAGATTTCCGACGCGCTCGCGCTCATGGAACGCTACCGCATTTCGGGCGTTCCCGTCACGCGCGACGGCAAACTGGTCGGGATTCTGACCAACCGCGATCTTCGGTTTGAATCGCGCTTCGACCTCCCCATTTCGGACGTGATGACGAAGGATCATCTGATCACCGTGCCCGTCGGCACCACGCTCGATGAAGCGGAGGAGATTTTGCATCGTCACCGTGTCGAGAAGTTGCTCGTCGTCGACGATCAGTACTTCCTCAAGGGCCTGATCACCGTCAAGGACATTCAGAAGAAGCTTAAATATCCCAACTCCGCCAAGGATGAGCAGGGCCGGCTTCGGGTCGGCGCAGCCATCGGAGCCACCGGCGATTTTCTCGAACGCGCGCAGGAACTGGTCCGCCGCAAAGTCGACGTACTGGCCATCGATACGGCTCATGCTCACAGCTTGCGCGTGATCGATGCCGTGAGGGCGGTGAAAAATGCGCTTCCTTCCGTACAGCTCATAGCCGGCAACATCGGCACATACGAGGCTGCGCTCGAGTTGATTGCGTTGGGAGTCGACGGCATCAAAGTCGGAATCGGGCCCGGCTCGATCTGCACGACGCGCATTGTTTCCGGCGCCGGCATCCCGCAACTCACCGCCATTGCCGATTGCAGCCGCGCCGCGCGCGAAGCGAATATTCCTCTGATTGCGGATGGCGGCATCAAGTTTTCGGGGGACGTGACAAAGGCGATTGCCGCGGGCGCCGACTGCGTGATGATCGGCAGTTTGCTGGCCGGAACCGATGAGAGCCCGGGCGAAACCATCCTCTATCAGGGGCGGACTTTCAAAAGCTACCGGGGGATGGGCTCGCTGGGCGCCATGGCGACTGGCAGCACCGACCGTTATTCCCTCGACCCCACCCAAAAGCTGGTTCCGGAAGGCATCGAAGGCCGCGTGGCCTCGAAAGGCCCCCTGGCCGACCTTATTTATCAGCTCGTTGGCGGTGTGAAGGCCGGCATGGGCTACTGTGGCTGCCGCACGATCGCCCAAATGCAGTGCGAAGCGCGATTCATCCGCGTCTCGCCGGCCGGGCTGCGCGAGAGCCACGTGCACGACGTGATCATTACCAAAGAAGCCCCTAATTACCGGATTGAGTAGTGTGGAACGAGCGCAAAGACCGCCACTCGGGCGGTCGTTTTGCGCGATTACAAAAAAAGCGAAGCGCCAAATTACCGTATTGAATAATCTTGAATAATCGGTTTTGGCTGCTATACTCAAAACATAACTTTCGCCTTTTGTTCGCATGTAAGGAGCTTGCCGAATGGATGAAAAAGAACGCGCGCGCGCATTGGAACAAACCCTCGGTCAGATCGAGAAACAGTTCGGAAAGGGCTCAATTCTGCGCCTCGGCGCGAAGGACGCAATCGTGCCGGTATCGGTTATTTCGACCGGATCCATCGCGCTCGATGCAGCCCTGGGAACGGGCGGATTTCCGCGTGGCCGAATCTGTGAGGTGTACGGCCCGGAGTCTTCCGGCAAGACGACGATCGCCCTCCAGGTGATCGCCGAATCGCAGAAAAAAGGGGGCATGGCCGCGTTTATCGACGTCGAGCACGCGCTCGATCCGTCTTACGCGCGCAAGCTCGGTGTGGACGTCGATAACCTGCTCGTTTCGCAGCCCGATTATGGCGAACAGGCGCTCGAAATCACGGGCGCGCTGATCGCTTCCGGGTCGATCGACGTGCTGGTGGTGGATTCGGTCGCGGCTCTGGTTCCGAAGGCCGAACTCGATGGCGAAATGGGCGATTCGCATATGGGTCTGCAGGCGCGGCTGATGTCCCAGGCGCTGCGCAAGCTCACCGGTATCGTCTCGAAATCGAAGACTTGTCTGATCTTCATCAACCAGATCCGCGAAAAGATCGGCGTGATGTTCGGCAGCCCCGAAACCACGACGGGCGGCCGCGCGCTGAAGTTCTATTCTTCCGTGCGCATCGATATCCGGCGCATCGCCGCGATCAAGGATGGCGAAGCCGTTGTCGGCAACCGCACCAAGGTCAAGGTGGTGAAGAATAAGCTGGCGTCTCCGTTCCGCGAAGCCGAGTTCGACATCGTATACGGCGAGGGCATATCGCGCGAAGGTGAAATGATCGACCTCGGCGTACAGCACAACGTCATCGAAAAGAGCGGCTCCTGGTTCAGCTATAAGACGGAACGAATCGGACAGGGACGCGAGAACGCCCGGCAATTCCTGAAGGACAACCCTGATATCCGGCAGAGTATCGACACGGAGTTGCGCAAGACGCTGGGGCTGATTAAGCCCGAGCTTGCAGTTAACGCGGCTTCCGCGGGAGCTTCTACCGGAGCCAGCGCGCCGGTACAGCAGCAGCCAGGTCCGCGACCGGCTCCGGCGATGGCGCCGCGAGCCCGATAGCACCGCCGGCGATCGCCCCGACGATTAGAAACGGCTCGACCGCAGTCGCGACTGCCTCGGGCAATGGCGCATCCGGCGACTCGTGGGACAGATCCTGCTCGCACGCAAAGAATCTCACGAACGGCCTGCGCTGTTGCGTGACGTGGTCGCGAAGCGTCCCGCGCAGCATCGGATAACGGGCTTCGAGCGCGTCGAGAACCGAGCGCTGTGTTGCCTCGCCTTCCACTTCCAACTGCACTTCGCCACTAACGTGCGCGAGCGTCCGCAGATGCGCGGGCAACTCCACCCGGATCACGGCCCGGATCATGCCAGTGTCTGGACTTCGACCGAAAGCACGGCAGGCAAATCCCGCACAATTGCGCTCCAGTTTTCGCCGGCATCGTTGGATTCGTACACCTGCCCGCCGGTGGTACCGAAATAAACGCCGCACGAATCGAGCGCGTCGACGGCCATCGCGTCACGCAGCACGTTGACATAGCAATCGCTTTGCGGCAGGCCCTTGCTGAGCGCCTCCCACTCATTCCCACCCGTCCGGCTGCGATACACGCGCAGCTTTCCGTCGAGCGGAAAGTGCTCAGAATCGCTCTTGATCGGGACCACGTAGACGGTCTCCGGCTCGTGCGCGTGAACATCGATGACGAATCCAAAGTCTGTAGGCAGGTTGCCGCTGATCTCGTGCCAGGAATCGCCCGCATCGTCGCTGCGCATCACGTCCCAATGTTTCTGCATGAACAGCACCTCGGGACGCGACGGGTGCATGGCGATACGGTGAACGCAATGGCCCACCTCGGCATTCGGGTCGGGAATGTGCTGGGAATGAAGCCCCTGGTTAATCGGACGCCATGTCTTTCCCGCGTCATCGGTGCGGAAGGCGCCTGCGGCTGAAATGGCGATGAAGATGCGATTGGGGTCGCTCGGATCGAGAAGAATGGTGTGCAGGCACATCCCGCCTGCGCCCGGCTGCCAGCGCGGTCCCGAGCCGTGCGCACGCAAGCCGGGAAGTTCCTGCCACGTCTGCGCGCCATCGCTCGAGCGGAACAAGGCGGCGTCTTCAACCCCCGCGTAGATCGTATCGGGATCGGTGAGCGAAGGCTCGATGTGCCACACCCGCTTGAACTCCCACGGGTGCGGCTTGCCGTCGTACCACTGATGAGTTCCAGGAATGCCGTCGTATTCGAACTTGTTCCCTGCCGGCTCCCACGTCTTACCGCCATCGTTCGAACGCTGGATCAATTGCCCGAACCATCCGGTCGATTGCGACGCATATAGCCGATCCGGATCGGATGGTGAACCCTTGAGATGGTAAATCTCCCAGCCGCCAAAATGTGGGCCACTGATGTCCCACCGGTCGCGCTTTCCGTCCGCCGAGAGGACGAAGGCGCCCTTGCGCGTGCCGACCAATACGCGTACTTTGCTCATGCGTTGTTCTATCCCAGACTCAAATTGTAAACATGGAAGTCTGTCTGCCGCATCCACCCGCAGGACTCGTACAGCGCCTGCGCCGGTTGATTCGCAATTTCCGTCGATAAGGTGAGACGGACCGCACCCGCCGCGTGTCCGAATCCGGCCGCCGCCCGCAGCAACAAAGCCCCCACTCCTTTTCGGCGAAATTCCGGCTGAACGAAAAGATCGTTGAGAATGAAAATCCGCGCTGCGGAGGCCGACGAGAAGCTGGGAAATAATTGCGTAAATCCAACCGCGGAGCAGTCCGGCCGCAAAGCCACGAAAATAATCGACTGGTTATGTTGAAAGCGCTCAAACAGGAACCGGCGGGCCAGATCGAGATCACTCGGCTTCCGGTAGAACTGCCGATATGCGTCAAATAATGGAATCAACAGATCCAGGTCGAAAATAGTAGCCTGACGTACCGTTACGTCCTGCCGTTCATTCATCTTGAGAGTCTATAACGGACGGTCTCAAGCC
>JBEKTF010000082.1:0-28912 GCA_049516355.1 Bryobacteraceae bacterium
GCGTTTGGCTGGGATGGGAGCTTCTGGCTTACAATGGTTAAGGAGGCTTTCTCTATTACATGTGGACGCTGGGTCCCGAAGAAATGGTCGCGATCTTTATCCTGGCGCTCTTGCTGTTTGGTCCCAAGGAATTACCCAAACTCGGCAAGACGATCGGGAAAGCGATGACGGAGTTCCGTCGCGCGCAGACCGAACTGAAGTCGACGTTCGATCGCGAAATGAGAAACCTGGAACGGGAAACCGGAATTAAGGAATTGACGGCAACGACTTTTCAATCCGACACTTACAATTACGACAAGTCGTCTTACGATGGTTCGTATTACGACGGCACGTACGATTCCACCCTAACCTACCCATCGGCAAACGGCGCATCCGCAACTCAGGGCGCCGGGTCGACAACAGCGCTGCAAATCGAAGCGGCGGCCGGCTCCATCGCGAGCGGCCATCTGGAACCCGAGCATTCCTGGGATCCATACGTTCCCGCTACGCCGGCGCCTGTTGAGCACGGTCACCCCGCTCCGGTTAACGCCGGTCAAACTGCAGTGACCGTCGAAAAAGTGACTGTCGAAAAAAACGGTTAACGGCTAAAGTCAACAATGGCATCTTCCGACGAACCGCAGGGAGCGGGCACTCCCTCGGGTGAAATTGCGCACGATCCGTTCCCTGACGAGAACGTGTCGTATTCCGATGCCTGGTCTACATCAGGGACACCCGCCGCGGGGACGTCATCCACCGAACCTGCAACCTCGGTGATTACCGAACCGCCTCCTTCCCCGGCTTCACCACCGCCTCCCGCTCCCGCCGGCGGCGGAGGCAAACCTCCCAAACCTCCCGAGCCTCCGGACGAAGAGGACGACGAAGAAGAGCACATGGCCCGGATGAGTTTTCTGGA
Organism: Bryobacteraceae bacterium; assembly: GCA_049516355.1. Taxonomy (GTDB): domain Bacteria; phylum Acidobacteriota; class Terriglobia; order Bryobacterales; family Bryobacteraceae; genus BOG-234. The sequence goes on from JBEKTF010000082.1 coordinate 893, forward strand.
GCACCTGGAAGAACTCCGGAAGCGCCTCCTCCTTGCCATCGGCGGTGTCGGCGTCGCATTTTTTCTGTGCTTGTTTTTCAGCGATGAGCTTTGGTCCATAGTTGTCGGCCCGGCGACAGCCGCTCTGATTCATCTGAACGTTCATCCGCCGACGCTGAAACAAATCAGCCCCATGGACAGTTTCCGGATCATGTGGATGGAACTGCCGATCCTCGCCGCGGTATTCCTTTCCTCTCCCTGGATTGTGTATCAGGTGTGGGCCTTCATCGCCCCCGGTCTGTACAAGAGAGAGCGGCGATGGGCGGTGCCGTTTGTTGTTTCGAGCGCCGGCCTCTTCATTTTGGGCGGCTTTTTTGCCTATTTCGTCGCTTTTCGCTATGGCCTCGAGTTCCTGATGGGATTGGCGATCGGCAAAGGCGTGGACCCGGGTATCAGTATGACGGAGTACTACGACTTGTTTGTCGATGTGATGCTCGGAGTGGGCATTATTTTCGAGATCCCGGTCTTATTATTCCTCCTCACGCTGATTCGGGTCGCTAGCCCTTCGTTCCTGATACGCCACAGCCGGTACGCGATTCTGATCATCGTTATTCTCGCGGCCGTCATTACGCCTACGGGCGATGTATTCAATCTCGCGCTGTTCGCGACCCCTATGATTATCCTGTTTTACATAGGGATCTTCGCCAGCTGGATACTGGTTTTGCACCGCGAGAAACGGCGTTTCCCATGGGGTACGTTCCTTAAATGGCTCGGAATTATCCTGGTACTAGTCTCGTTGATCGGCTGGGCCATTGCGGGTTACTATGGTTACCACATCGCAGCTCGATGGCCCATTTTCGTTCGATAATACGCTGAACGAGGGGTGATTATTTTTGATTCAGCGGCGCGAATGGAAACATATGGACCTGTATCGGATCATTTTCGAATTAGTGCAGGAACGAAATCGGGTTCAACGCATCATCGATTCTCTGGAGGGCATGAGTTCAGAGGGTGGTGTTCCGGTACGTGCCCCGCGGAAACGCCGCGGGCGTAAGTCGATGGATCAAAAAGCGCGCGAAGAAGTGTCCGCACGCATGAAGCGTTACTGGGCCCGGCGCAGAGCCGAGCAAAGCGAGACCGTCGGGGGTTAAAACAGCTAACGCAGGCTGCTGAAAAAGTATCCCGGCGAGCAGACGGCGCGGACGAAAACGTCTCTTTCATCAGGAAGACTCAATCGCTCACGACTCGTGCGGAGTAGGCCTTTGGCCTGCGCCTTACTTTTTCAGCCCCCCGTTAGTTCAGGGCAGCGGCTTGAAAAACCAAAGCCAGAAGTACTGACTATCGGCCCCGATCCGATAGCGCGGCTCAAAGCCGCATTTGTTTGCCATTTCGACTGCATCGGCATCGGAGAAGTGCACGCCCAGCCAGGTATCCAGGTTGCTGCCCCGGGCGGGTTGCGCTCCCTGCACCTGAAATTTGAATAACCCGCCGGGCCGCAGGAGCCGGTTGACCTCGCGCACATAGTTATAAATCACTTCGCGGCTCGGGATGTGCTGGAAGACGATGTAGGAAAACGCGAAGTCAATCTGGACATCGCCCAGCACTTGCAGGTCGGCGCCGGTGTTCTGGAAGAAACGGACATTGCGGACGTCGGCAAGCGCTTCTTTCCCTTTTGCGATCATCTCGCCGCTGACATCGACCGCGTAAACTTCGGCGAAGACTTCGGCAAGGGCGCGGGTCATGCGTCCGGCGCCGCAGCCGATTTCGAGCACCTTCATCTCGTTCGCGCCTTTGCCCTGGCAAACGTTGCCGAGGTCGGTCAGGATCTCGTGAAAGACGCACAGGCGGCCGGAATTAAAGAATTCCTTCGTGTCCCAGTCGGAGTTGCCCGTGGCGATGAAATGGCGGGCATTTTCGCGGGCTCGTTCGTCCCAATCCCGGCGCATTTTTTCGAGCAGCGTCGGGTCGAGGTCGGTCGGGGGCATCTGTTATATTGTAGGTGTTCGTCCGAAGCGCAACGGACATGATCCGCTTGCCCGTTTGTCGATAGTGGGCGACTAGCTCAGTTGGGAGAGCACCGCGTTCGCAATGCGGGGGTCGAGGGTTCGAATCCCTCGTCGTCCACCAAAAACCTTCTTGAAATGAGTACAGGGCCCAAAAACATCGGCTTTGTCGGATTTGGCGAGGCTGCCTTTCATATTGCCGGGGGATTAAGAACCTCCGGCATCGAAGAGATTGCCGCGTACGATATCAACACATGGACTCCCGGCCTGGGCGAAAAGATCCGTCAACGCGCCGCGGAAACCGGGACTCGCCTGGTTGACTCCAACGGCGAATTAACCGGCCTCAGCCGGATTATTCTCTCCACGGTTACGGCGAACCAGGCACTGGCTGCAGCGCAGCAAACGGCTCCGGGCTTGAGCGCCGGCCATATCTACGCCGATCTCAATTCGGTTTCTCCCGGCCTGAAGCAGTCGATCGGCCGCGTGATCTCCGCAGCCGGGGCAAAGTATGTGGAAGTCGCGGTGATGGCTCCCGTTCCTCCCTACGGACATCAGGTTCCCATGCTGGTCGGCGGGCCGGGTGGCGCGGAGTTCATCGAACGGATGAAACCCTTCGGGATGCAAATGGAGTACACGTCCGCCAACGTCGGAGAAGCGGCAGCCACCAAGATGTGCCGCAGCATCGTCGTGAAGGGTATGGAAGCGTTGCTCACCGAATGCGTTCTCGGGGCCACCCGGTATGGAGCGGAGGCGCGTGTATTCAAGTCGCTGGCGGAATCGTTTCCGGGGCTGGATTGGGCTCGCATGGCCACTTACATGGTCGGGCGGGTTGTCGTTCATGGCGAACGGCGCGCGCGTGAGATGGAAGAAGTGGTCGAGACGCTGCGGTCCATGGGCGTGGAACCGATGATGGCCGAGGCCACGGTGCGCCGGATGGATTGGAGCGCGCAACTTGGATTGAAAAAACTATTTGGCGGCGAAGCTCCCGCCAGCCATCGGGAATTTGCCGATGCGATCGCGGAGCTGGACGTTCAAATAATCGGAAAACCGACGTAGTTCTCTGCCAGCGACGTCATCGCGGCGCGTGAACTCGTGAGGTAATCCAGCTCGGCAAGCTGGCGGCGACGGTCGAATGCATTCTCATTGCCGAACAAGTGCAGCATCGACGTCATCCACCAGGAGAAGCGCTGCGCTCTCCAGACGCGGCGCAGGCAAGTGTCCGAATACGCATCGAGAAGAGCTTCTCCCCCCGATTTGTAGAAACCAGCCAGCGCCTGCGCAAGAACATATACGTCGGCTGCCGCGAGATTCAGACCCTTCGCGCCCGTGGGGGGCACAATATGCGCGGCGTCTCCCGCGAGGAACAGCCTGCCGAATCGCATCGGTTCCACTACGAAACTCCGCATCCCGGTGACGCCTTTTTGCAAAACCGGGCCCATATTGGGTTTCCAACCGTCGCGTGTGGCCAGACGGACATTGAGTTCGTTCCAGATCCTGTCGTCGGACCAGTGGGCGATATCTTCGTCCGGTGCGCACTGCAGATAGAGGCGCGTGATCGTGGGAGAGCGCATGCTGAAAAGTGCAAACCCGCGCTCCGTCCATGAATAGACCAGTTCTTCCAAAGCCGGCGCCGCCTGCGCCAGAATGCCGAGCCAGCCGAAGGGATAAACGCGTTCGAAGGTGGTGAGCGAGGCTGCGGGTATCGATGGCCGGCATACGCCGTGGAAGCCATCGCACCCAGCGATGAAATCGCACTCCAACTCGTGAGCGTCGCCCCGATGGCGATACTGGATGCGCGGAGAGCGGGAATCGAAATCGTGAACGCTCAGGCCCTCCACTTCGTGGAATATCGGCCGCCCGGTCGCCCGGCGCGCCTGGTTAAGATCCTTCTGAACTTCATTCTGGCCGTAAACTGTGATGGCGCGGCCGCCCGTCAGTTCGTGGAGGTCGATGCGATGGAGGGTTCCCGCAAAACTGATGTTGATTCCACGGTGAATCAGCCCCTCGCGTTGCATCCGATCGCCCAGGCCGATTTCAGCCATGAGATCGACGGTGCCTTGTTCGAGCACACCCGCGCGGACGCGATCGACCACATATTCCTCGCTGCGCGCTTCCAGCACTACGGAATCGATCCCCTGCAAATGGAGCAAATGAGCGAGCAGAAGCCCGGCCGGGCCGCCGCCGACAATGCCCACTTGTGTGCGCATTCCGGGCCTAAAGTACCCGTTCCATTTCGGTGATCAGATAATCCTCGGCCACGCGGCCTGTCCTGTAAGTGCGCTCGTCGAAATAATGCCATGCCGCCCCTCCGGCATACGGGCAATAGAAGATCGACTGTTCGTCGACGGTGTTGTGTTCCAGCAGGTCCTGATTGAACGACCGCACGGTGCCACGCAGCACATAGGGCAGCCTGAAATCGTCGTTTTCGTAAAGCTCGTTGGTCGAGGCGAATTCGATTTGCAGCAGACGCCCCCGGAGGTTGATCTGAAAAAGATTTTTATCGTCGTCGAAGTTGCCTTCGGAGAAAGACGGCGGATCGAGAAGAATTGCCTCGTCCGATAAGCGGCCGTTCACCTTGTCGACGAAGACCCGGCAGATCGCATGCAGATCGGCTGCTCCGCGCGCGCGCAGCAGCTCAACATGCGCGCTCTCCTCGATCAGCTTGCGGTCACGTTCGGCCACCGCTTCGATCGCTTTGGCCAGCCGGGTCAGCCGGTCCGGCCGGTTTCGTTTCCATTTCGCGGCTAATCCAAACAATGCGCGCCCTCACTATCTCAAGGATATTCCGTCCCTGTAACGGGATCGATAACCATTGTTGCGGATCTGCCCGCGTGAGCTCATTACCCACGTAGAGCCGGGCCCCCTCCATCCGCAGGTATCGTGCGCGCAGGCCCGCACCCTCGGCCACAATCCAGACGCCGTCCCCGGAAGGCAACACGCGGACAGCCGGGTTCTGGTCGAGCAGTATGAGGTCGTTTGCCGCCAGTGCTTTCGGCAGCACGAGATCGGGCGCGAGGCGTGCCGCAAGCGGTTCGATAAGACCCTCCAGCAACCATCCGGGCATCGGCAGATTACCCCGAAAGGCCGAGAAAATTGTTTCGGTGCCTGGCCCGATCCGGTTGCGAACAATGGGCACGGCGCGGACGTGTACGGCTTCTTCACCTGAAACTTGCCATAAAAGATCCGGGACCCGGATATCGAGAGCCCGCATAAGCCGATCGGCGGATTCGTTGGAGAACCTGCGTATATTCTTCAAAACATTGTGCATATGGGGCTGCGATACGGCGCACATCCGCGCCAGTCCGCGCTCGGTGACGCAGCCGGTGCGCACACGCTCGCGGGCCAGGTCGATCAGTTTCTTTTGCAGCTCCTGAAAATACACCCTCCTCCACTTTGGCTATATTTCCCTCAGAAATAGGTAGGTACGTTATCTCACATTTTAACGGTAGAAACCTGAATAACCAACATAATCGAACTCTTTTGATTTCCGTAACTTCAGGCCGGTTTTTCGCCGGAACCGCGTCGGATTTCCCTGCTCCGTAAATCATTTGAGAGAAAATCAATTTGGAGAATTTGTCTCATTCGTTACAGACGGAAGGAACATTTGTGAATATTGATTGGAATCGGTCGGAAACAATCGCACTAGCGAAAGAATCCTGCACGCAATGCCAGGGGGTTGGATTGCGCGACGGTGGTAACCGGAAAGGTTCGGATGCGCCCTGTAACTGTGTTCTAAGGAATATATTCCGGCTCTGCTATGCCAGATTCCGGTATTGCATCGAGAAAGAAAAACATGTCAGCCAGGCGCGGCTCGCAATCATCGGCGGGAGGGATCGCCGCCAGGTCTGGGGCCGAAAGGATGAAGAATATATAGCCGATTTCTGTCTGGTCAGCAAACGCTTTCTCGATGCGTCCGAGTATAAGCTTTTCAAGTTTCATTTCCTCCTCGGTGCGGACTGGAAGCTCTGCTGCCGGCAATTGAAGATGGATCGGGGTAATTTCTTCCACGAGGTCTATCGGATTCAACAAAAACTGGGGCGCATCTTCCGGGAGTTGGAACCCTACTCCCTCTTTCCGCTCGACGAGTATTTCGGGGGAACGTACAAGAAGGATTTGCGGCCGGAATCCCTCAACGTACTTCGGATGTCGATGGTGGAAAAACGGCGCCGCAGTTTGAGACCACCGTTGAAAAAGGTGGCTTAGCCCGATATAAACGCGCATCGCCTGGCCGGAAAGATTCCCAAACGACGGGATCTTTCCGGCTTTTTTACGGGCGTTTTCGGAAAGGACGTTTTGGCGGCCTGTCGCCTCCCGGCCTGCCTTTGGGTGCTGGCGGCGCACCACCGCGCGGCGGACGGCTCTCTCCCCGATCCGCTCTGCGATCACCTCCCCGATCGCCTCCCCGATCAAACGAACGTTTTGGGCCGGAAGGTTTGAACCGATCGTCACTGGGTCCAGATCGGCCGGGTCCGGATCGCGGCGGTGCGGAACGGGGTGGACGATCCGGTTTTGAATAAGCCGGTTTCGAAAAAGGCGGCCGCGACTGTTCGCGATCCATCGGGCGGGACGGCCGCCCTTCGCGCCGGTCGTCTTTGCGCACGAATGGCCGCGAGGGCGCAGCCGGTTTGAACCGATCGTTTTTGAACTCGCGCGGCGGTTTAAAGTCGCGCCGCGGGGGCGCGGAACCATCCCTTTTTTCCCGCTCGGGGCGGCGTTCCCGATCCGGATAAGACGGGCGATCGGCGCGCGCGGGCGGAGCAGCACGTTGTTCTTCTATAGGTATAGGGTTTGAGACTGGCGGTTTTGAAATCGGTTTTGAATAAGGGGGCCGCGTCGGGCGCGGGCGCTCCGCCTCCACGTTTGGCGTTGGCTGCGGCCTTGCATGCGCCACGGGCCGCTCGTCGTTTTGCACCGGCTTGGGCACGCCGGCCCGGGCGATCTCTTCCGCGACCCGGACGACCACATGCATTTCCCTGACATCGTGCACGCGTACGATGTGGGCGCCATTCAAAACGGAGGCTGCCACAGCGGCTGCGGTCGCGAAAAGAGTTTCGTTTTCGGAGGCCTGAACGAGGAACGACTTTCGCGACGGTCCCACCAGGATCGGGTAGTCCAATCCGGAAAGCTGTTTCAGATACGCCAGAATCTCGGCGTTCTGTTCCTTTCGCTTGCCGAATCCGAGACCCGGGTCAATGACGATGCGCCCGCGCTCGACACCGGCGTGGCGGGCTCGATTAGCGGTAGCTTCCAGTTCCCGCGCGATCGAACCGATGACATTCTGCATCGGCGGAAGCTTCGCCCAGGTCTCCGGCTGGCCGCGCATATGATTCAGAATGAGACCGGCATTCCCGTTGGCCGCCACTTTGACCAGGTTGGGATCGAAGGTGAGTCCGCTGGGATCGTTGAAGATTTCCACGCCGTATTGAAGGGCGCGTTCGGCGATTTCGGATTTGTAAGTATCCAGCGAAAGAGGCGCTCGGAGGTTTCCCCGCAGGCGTTTCAAAACGGGAACGAGCCGCTGCCATTCCTCATCGGCGGTGATTCTGTGCGACCCGGGCTTCGTCGATTCCGCGCCGATATCGATGATATCGGCGCCTTGCTCTTCCAGTTCGAGCGCGCGGGCGTAAGCGCGATCGGGATCGTTGAAGTGGCCTCCATCGGAGAAAGAATCGGGCGTAACGTTAAGAACGCCCATGATCAGCGTGCGCTCGCCCAGCTGCATCTCCGAGTCGCGGAGCTTCCAATAGTAGATTTTTCTGCTCATTATCGGCACCTCAAGTGTCCCATGCCGAATCGGAACTGCAGGATTTTCCGCAACATGCCGATAAGAATAACGCAGATGACCTGTGCCTTCGAATCGTTGTTTCAGCCCATCGTGGATACCGCGGGGCACCGGATTCTGGCGCATCAATGCGACGCCGGCGAAGGAATTGACGTCGCAATCCGCTCGGCCGCGATGCAGTCGTCGCACGGTTTATACTTCATCAACAGCTGGATTCTCAATCCGTGCTTCCCGTCAATCCTCGATGCGGTACGCGAGTCGGGATTGCATCCGCCCAATCTCGTATTTGAAGTAGGGGAACCGGCTATCGCCGAGGATCCGAAGCATTGGCGCCAGGTATGCGACTGGTATCGCCAAAACGGGTTCGGGATAGCCTTGGCCAATGCAGGGGCGGGGCCCAACTCGTCGCAGACTTTCCTCGACCTTCGGCCCGATTACATCAAGCTCGAAAAAACGATTGTCCGGGATATTGAGGAACGCGCCAAGGCGGTCATCATCCGTAATCTGGCCGATCTCGCGGAAAAATTCGAAGTCAGTATCGTGGCGGATGGCGTGGAACGTCACAGCACGGTTGAGAATTTGTGGCTGCTGAGCGTTAACATCATGCAGGGCTCTCTGTTCGGCAGACCCGCGTCAAACGTCGTTCACTCGACCTCGACCGATCTGGCCAATCTTGCGCAAGCGACCGGACATGAGCCGGTAAACTCGTTGAGTCGCTAGACTCGAATATTGGCCCTCGCTCTCGATACACCTCTCGCATACGTCAAAGGCGTCGGTCCGGCCCGTGCGGCGATGCTGGGGTCGAAAGGTCTTGAGACCGTTGAGGACCTGCTGCATTATTTTCCATTCCGCTACGAAGACCGCAGTAACCTGAAACCGATCGCGCAACTCGCGCCAGGGGAAATGGCCACCGTGATCGCGGAAGTGCGCTCGGCAAAGGTGTCGGGCTTTCGCCGCCGCAACCTCGGGCTGTTTGAAGCAGAGTTCACCGACGCGTCGCGTGCCCTCCTGCTCGGCAAGTGGTTCCACGGGGCTTATCTGGCCGACCGGTTGACGCCCGGAACGCGCGTCGCGCTCTTCGGAAAGATCGAATTCGATTCCTACCGGGGCGAGTTACAGATGATGCATCCGGAAACGGAGTTCCTGGGCGGCGAGGACGACGACGGCGATTCGGCTCTCCATGTGGGACGCATCGTTCCCATCTATGAAGCCGCGGGAAAGGTGAATACCAGGGTGTTGCGCACGCTGATCCATCGCATCCTGCAGCTGATTCCCACGCTGGAAGACCGTTTACCCGAGGCGATCCGGACGCGCCTGAGGTTTCCTTCGCGAACAGAAGCCGTTCGCGATGCGCACTTCCCCGCCCCGGGGACGCCGATCCGGATCCTGAACGATTTCCGCTCGGCCGCGCAGTTCCGTCTGATCTTCGAGGAGTTCTTCTGGCTCGAGTGCGGTCTCGAAATCAAACGGCAGCGCGCCCGTGCCATGCCCGGCATTGAATTCGCGCTTACCGACAGGGTGCGCGAGCAGATCAAAAAGCTGCTGCCGTTCAAGCCCACGAATGCGCAGAAACGTGTGCTCAAGGAAATCGCGGAAGATATGTCGCACCCCAGTCCGATGAATCGCCTGCTGCAGGGCGATGTGGGAAGCGGGAAGACGATCGTGGCCGCGGAGGCAGCGGTCATCGCGCTGGAAAACGGCTATCAGGTCGCACTACTCGCCCCGACGGAGATCCTTGCGGCCCAGCATCTTTTCTCGTTGAGCCCGCTGCTGCAGAAGCTCGGGTATCCGGTCGCTTTGCTGACCGGATCGTCGACGGCGCGGGAAAAGCAGAAGCTCAAAGAGATGCTGCGCATGGGGCTTGTCAGAGTCGCGATCGGCACCCATGCGCTGCTCGAAAAGGACGTCGAGTTCGCGAAACTCGGCCTCGTCATCATCGATGAACAGCACCGGTTCGGTGTTATGCAGCGCCTGGAACTGGTCCGAAAAGGCGTCACGCCGGACGTGCTGGTGATGACCGCCACGCCGATTCCGCGGACTCTCGCGATGACGCTCTACGGCGATCTCGACGTATCGGTGATCGACGAGCTCCCACCGGGCCGCAAGAAGATCGTCACGAAGCATTTCACGGCGGACCAGATCGAGATGGCTTACAGCGCACTCCGCCGCGAGATCGATGCGGGCAGGCAGGCGTATGTTGTCTACCCGGTTATCGAAGAATCCGAAGCGCAGGCGAGCGTTTTTCAGAAAGGACTTAAGGCGGCGCAGCAGATGTACGAGCACCTTTCGCGGGAGGTTTTCCCCGATGTTTCCGTGGGCCTGCTGCACGGACGTCTGGGATCGGGTGAGAAAGAAGCGGCCATGGAGGCGTTCAAGAGCGGACGCACGAAGATCCTGGTATCGACGACGGTGATCGAGGTGGGTGTGGATGTGGCGAATGCGACGATGATGGTGATCGAGCAGGCCGAGCGCTTCGGGCTGTCGCAGTTGCACCAGCTTCGAGGACGCGTGGGACGGGGCGCGGAACAGAGTTACTGCATGCTGGTGACGGAGAAGATGAACGATACGGCGAAGGAGCGCATCCGGACGCTGGTGGATTCACAGGACGGATTCGCGATTGCCGAGATGGATCTGAAGTTGCGCGGACCGGGCGAGTTCTTCGGGACGAAACAATCGGGGCTGCCGTCGTTGAAGATGGCCAATATCCTGCGCGATCCGGATATCCTTGCGGAGGCGCGGTATGAGGCGCGCGCGTTCGTCGAGCATCCGCCCTCGCACGAGGCATTCGTCGCGGCGATCGACTACATCAAGAACCACTGGCAGAGGCGGTACGGCCTGGTGCAGGTGGGCTAATGCGGGTGATTGGAGGCGAGTTCCGGTCAAGGAGACTGCAGTCGATTCCGGGGACGGAGGTGCGTCCGACATCGGACAAGATGCGGGAAGCTCTTTTTAACATCCTTACCAATCTCCCTGGTCCGGCGATTGAAGGTGCGGTGTTCGTGGATGCTTATGCCGGCACCGGCGCGGTGGGCATTGAGGCCCTGAGCCGGGGCGCGCGGCACGTCATCTTCATCGAGAAGAACCGCGATGCCGCGAATCTGATCAAGAGCAACCTGGCGGCGTTGAAGGCCGAGGCGCGGGCGCGGGTGATTCACGGATCGGCCGCGCTCTACCTGGGCAAGATCGACGCCGACATCGTCTTCATCGATCCGCCCTATCCGAAGGAACGCGAATACCAGGCGGCCCTCGATGCACTGGAATCGAAGCCGCCGGAACTGGTGATCGTCCAGCACTCCGCGCGATTCGCCTTGCCGGAGGAACACGGCCCGTTTCGCCGCACGCGGATGGTCAAACAAGGCGAGAACGCGTTGAGCTTCTTTCGACGGCTACTGTGACGGCGGCATTGGCATTACCGGCATGCCCGGCATCGGCATCGGCATTGGCATGGTGCCCGTCGGCATCATCTGCTGTGGCTGCTGGGGCGGTGCCGTTGCTGCCGGTTGTTGTGCCGGCTGTTGTTGCGGTGTCACTGGATTCGCGGGGGCCGCTTGTGGGATCGCGCCAGCGCCGCGGGTCTTATCTTTCGTGACGTCGTACACAAATTCCCATTCGTTGTATTTTTTCTTTGCGTTGTAGATCTTGATGCCTTCCTGCTCGCGCTTGCTGGCCACGCCGGCGATGCCTCCGCCAATGGCCGGCGCGGCGGCAGCCACGGGAGCCGGTGCCGGTGCGGCCGCGGGGGCCGCGGTCGTGGCCGTATTCCCGGTAAGGGGATTGGGCGGTACCGGATTGCCGTACTGATCGATGGTTGGTTGCTGACTGTTTTGACCGTTCAGTCCGTTCAATCCTCCAGGACGAGGGCTGGTCAAGAGTTGGTTGATCAGGTTCGCCGCGGTCGTGGGGTTAGGTTGCGTCTGTGGCTGTTGCCCGAATGGCGGTTGCCCAACTGGCTGCTGTCCAAGCGGCGGTTGTCCAAATGGCTGTTGCTGTCCAAATGGCTGTTGCTGTCCAAATGGCTGCTGTTGCCCGAATGGCTGTTGTCCGTTTACGGGTTGCCCATTTAACGCAGGGAATGGGTTATTTATGAGCTGCCCGTTGGGGTCGCCTTGAGGCAGGCCGGGCTGGGATAAACCGGGTTGAGGAAAACCGGGCTGGGGAAAACCGGGTTGAAGCTGGCCTGGCGGAAACTGGCCTGGTTGAAGCTGGCCTGGCTGAAGCTGACCCGGTTGAAGTTGGCCCGGCTGAGCTAAACCCAAATCCGGCTGAGGCAAAGACGCCTGAGGATTATTGGGGTCGCCAGGCGCGCCGGGTTGACCGCTGGCCCTGACTCGGGCGGCAAGATTCACGCCCTGAGCCGGGTCCACCTGATTTCCACCGGTCTGCTGGACTTCCGTAATGAAGTTCTGCGGCGCGGACTGTGTATCATCCTTCTTCTTCGTGTTGAGAGAGTCGAGGAACACGCCGCCGGGTCCGACGTGAATCAGGCGCCATTCGTTCTTGCCAGTGATCGGATCGCTGTAGTGGCCTCTCAAAAAACGAAGATTCTGCGTGTTGTCCAGAGCGTCGAAATCGGGTGGATAGCGGTTGAACTTGCGCACGTAAAGCGTGATCGCGCGTGAATACTGCTCACCGCGGTCGATCAGCAACTGTTCTTTATCCCGCTGGGCTTCGAAAGCCACGCTCGGCAACTCCATGTAAAGCATGATGGCGACCGTGGCCGCCATCGCGTAGATGAAAAGCAGGGCAAAGCCGGATTCGGATTTTCGACTCCTCCGAGGAACTCGCGCAAAACGGGTCGCGTCGTTGTCCAATGCGAGGCCGCGCCGGTGGAGCGTTCCTCTGCTGTGTGGCGCCGCGGGACAGCGCCCTTTGCGCTTTGGGCTCATGCGGCGGTATCCTCCTGGAGCTGCAGCGTCTGCGTGCTCTTGAACTGGGTGTCTTCGATGGTGATGGAGTTCACGCCGATTCTCACCACTTTATAGCGTCCGAGTTTCACGGCGTCGTTCTCTCCGGCGATGATGATATCGTCGCCATCGAGCAAGAACGCCTCCTTGCGACCGTCGGCCTTCGACACTTTGTAGCCGTAATACTTGAACGTCATTGCCGGCGCCTTGGGCGCAGGCGGTGGACCTGGCGGCGGCGGTGGTGGCGGGGGCGTTGCGGGCTTCGAGTTGATAGCGATTGTCGGCGGGTGCTCTGGCAACGGTATCGGAGCGGCAGGGGGAGGCGGAGGCGCCGCGCCGTACTGGAACAAATTGCGCATCGTGCCTTCCATCTCGACGTTTTGAACCTTGGCGAGCAGATCGAGCCGGAGTGTGGGATCGATGGTCGCGGGATCGGGCCGGTCTTCGGGGCGCAGGGAGCCCTGGCGAAATTTGATTTCGGTGCCCGCGTTGTTTTTGACGGCCCGCCGGGTGTCGGGTGCACCGATTGCGCCAGCCTGGGGAGTATCGACCGTGGGAACAACAACGGCAGCTGCGCGCGGAGCCGGGGCGGGGCCTGTCGGCGAATCACCGGAGAAGACGTTCATGTAAAGAGCGACCCCAGCCACGACCAGCAGCGTGGCGAGAATCGCGAGCTTCTTCGGCTCCGCGCCGGCTTTCATGATGCACCTCTAACGTATTCAAATCCTCTGTCGAGCTGCGCTCGACCGTACAGGCTGAAGCCTGTACCCACCTTCACAGCGCACCGCCTGGCATGTCTCTGACGAACGCGTTCATCTTGATGGTGACGCTATAAGTTTCACCCTTCGGCGGCGAGGCAATCTGCAGGCTTTCGATGATCAGGAAGCGCGGGGAACGGTCGATCAGGTTTACCAGCTTCACGAGCTGGCCGTAGCCGCCTTCGAAATTGATGGAGACGGTCAACATCTCGAGGTCGTCGGTGCCTTCAACGGGATCGAGCGACGCGAAGGTCGCTTCCTTCATATTCATGCCGGCGGTTTTCGCGGCCTGGTTGATCTCAGTGACGATGGTCGAATAGGTGTAACGGCGGTTGGTGAAGTAGGTGGCGAGAAAGTTCTCGCTTTCGGCTTTGCCTTTGTCGATGTTCGCGGTCAGCATGCGGCTGCGCGTCAGCCTGGTCTGCCCGGCCTGGAGTTGCGCGCGGGCGATCACGAGCTGCTGGTTCAAAGCTTCGGGCGACACACCGATCAGGTGAAACGCGACGGCCGCGGCGATCAGGTTTGCGACGAGCAGGAGTCCCAGGCCCGCGCGCAGCAGTACCTGGACATCTTTCATTGAAGAGGCCAGCGAGCCGGCAGACGGCAATGTGAAGTTGCGCAGGCCAGGGATTGTCATGAAATCACCAGTAAAGCGCAGGCCAAAAGGCCTACTCCACGGTTAAAGCTTCTGGGCATAGTTCACCGAAAGCCGGTAGCGATAAAACGCATCGGTCTGAGAGGGAGGGGTGATCACGCTGATCGCGGTGGAACCGAACATATCCGAACCCTCCAGTTTCAGGATAAAGGCGATGACCTGTTCGGGCCCATCGGCCGCTACCTGCATGTCCAGAAACACTTCATCGCGGGAATTGATGGACGGCCGGATGGAAAGAATGCGCACGTTGTAGGGGACGACCTTTTCCAGATCGGAAAATATCTTCGTCCAACTGGTGGCCTTCAGTTTGATCAGCTCGTTGAGGAGAACGATACGATCGAGAGCGACCTCATTTCCGGGCTGGCGCATTTGCCTGTCGAGCTTCGCCTGCTCGGTTCGGATGGCCGCGATCTGCCGGTTGACGCGATTGAGGACCGTCTGGGTGTCGCGCCTTTCACGCCGCTCGGTGGCGGAAAGAGAAATCAGAAAAAAGAGCGATCCGATCAGCAAAAGGGCTGCAAAGGTGGATCCGATGAGCATCCGGCGGTTATGCCGGAAAGGCTCGTGCGCGAGATTGATAGGGATTCTCATGCCGCCGCCTTTTGAGGACTCCGAACTGCCGTTTGAGGCATGAGGGAAGCCAGGTAACCGGCCAAGCCGGGCCAAGCGTCGGTATCCACTGACGAGCTTAGCGGCTCGACAGGGATCTCGAGTTCAATGGAGAGCCTCGTAGCGGACGTATTGGATTCCGATCCGAAACCGGCGATGAATAACTTCTCCGGACGAGATCCGGTCTGATCTTCAATGTACGCGAGGGTGGGATAAATGTCGGCGACGATCTCGGCCAGCAGATCGCCGGCGGCGTCCAGTTCGGCCAGTTCGAGCGAACGCGCAATGGTCACGACGCCATCCTTCATTCCAATGACGGTCAAGGCACCGGGACTGAGGCGGGCAACCACCAGCGAGCCAGTGGCCGGAAGCAAATCGAGCATGGCAAGCGAGGAGACGGTGATGAGACCGGGATGCAATCCCGCGGCGCGGAATGGTGTCTCGTAGTGCGCCACAATTTCGGACGGCGCAAGCGCGACGATTACTTTCTTGCCTGCCTGCGGGAAATAAGATAAAGCCGCCTGGTCGATATCGAAAGGCACGCTCTTACGCAGGCGGAAGTTGATCAACGGACGGCGCTCTTCTTCCCTGGCGGGAAGGCTATCGAAATCGAGAACGGCGATCCTGACGCAGTTATCGGGCAGGATGAGCGCCGCGGCGCGGCGCCCGCGCCCGGTCGACGGCGGAACCAGTTTGCGGACTGCTTCGGCAAATGCCGCCGGATCGAGGATGTTCTCTTTCACCGGCGAAGGCGCAACGACGCCGGGCGGCAGCGATGCATGCTGAACGGCGGCAGGGCTTTTCCCATTGCGAGACCCAGTAAGAGACATCGCGATGCCATTCGCCGCGATCTCGAAGGCGAACTCCGGCGGCGGATCGCGCAGGACGCCGAGTATTTTTTTGAAGGCGCTCAATTTGGACAAACCTCAATCATTCGATGAAGGTCACCTTATTGATTTCCTTGAGCGTCGTGATGCCGCGGCGGGCCTTCTCGACCGCCGACTCGCGCAGGAAGGTCATACCTTCCTCACGCGCGAGGCGCTTGATTTCCGATGTCGGCCGGCGATCGAGAATCAGTTCGCGGATGCGATCGCTGAGGTCGAGCAGTTCGTGAATTGCGGTACGGCCGCGGTAGCCGGTTCCGCCGCATTCGAAACAGCCGGGCGCTTCCATGAGCTCGATATCGCGCCATTCGGCGGGATCGAGGCCGCTCTCGATGAACATCTGATCGGGATATTTGACGGGGTGCTTGCAGTGTTCGCAATTGACGCGCACAAGCCGCTGGGCGAGGATGCAGTTCAGCGCCGAAACGAAATTGTAGGCTTCGACGCCGATGTTGAGGAAGCGGCCCAGCACGTCGACCACGTTATTGGCGTGGACGGTGGTGAAGACCAGGTGGCCGGTGAGGGCGGAATTGATGGCGATCTGGGCGGTTTCCTGATCGCGGATTTCACCGACCATGATCTTGTCGGGATCGTGGCGCAGGATGGACCGGAGGCCGCGCGCGAAGGTGAGGCCTTTCTTTTCGTTCACCGGGATCTGCGTGATGCCTTTGAGCTGATACTCGACGGGATCTTCGATAGTGATGATCTTGTCTTCGTCGTTCTTGATTTCGCTCAATGCAGCGTAAAGGGTAGTGGTTTTGCCGGAACCAGTGGGGCCGGTAACGAGCACCATGCCATAAGGCTCGGCGATGTAGCGGCGGAACTTCGTGAGATCGCTCTCGCTGAACCCGACCACATCGAGAGAAAGCTTGGCGAACTTCTCGCTCATCGATTCCTTATCGAGCACGCGGAGCACGGCGTCTTCGCCATGAATCGTGGGCATGATCGAGACGCGGAAATCGATGAGGCGGCCTTTGTAGCGAACACGGAAGCGGCCGTCCTGGGGGACGCGGCGCTCGGCGATGTCGAGCTCGCTCATGACTTTGATGCGGGAGATGATGGAGGTGTGCCAGTCCTTCGCTATGGGGGGCATCGCGTAGTGCAGCACGCCGTCGATGCGGTATTTAATAACGACTTCCTGGTCGCGCGATTCGATGTGGATGTCGCTCGCGCGGCGTTCGAGGGCGTTGAAGATGGTGGTATCGACCAGTTTGATGACCGGCGCGATATCGCTGTCGACGGCGGCAAGACGGTCAATGGAAAGCGTTTCTTCGGGATTATCCTCGTCGCCGACTACATCGAGCGCGAAGCCTTCGGTGACCTCTTCGAGGACGCGCTGGGATTGCTCGGTCTTTTTGAGGAGATCGGCAATCTGGGAGGCGGTGGCGACCTTGACTTTGAGTTTCTTGTGCAGCAGGAGGCCGAGTTCGTCGATGGTGTTGAGATTTCGCGGGTCGGAAAGGGCGATTTCGAGCGTTCCGTTCTGGGCCTTGAGGGGCACGAAGTTGTAACGGAACATCAGATCGACCGGGATGGAGCGGAAAAGGTCATGCTCGATGGCGCCGTCGCGAAGGTCGACAAACTCGCAGCGGTAGCGGGCGGCGGCGGCCTGCGCGTCGGCGATTTCAGCGGCGCCGGTGGCTAGCGGGAACGGGAGCTGCTTATTGGGCGTTGCAGTCATGGGGTTTGGGTGGCTGCAGCTGCCCGGTCGGGCAAGATACACTTCGTCGGAGGGTTGGCACTGGGACGGTCCACAACTGTTTGACGCTCGGAGCCGGTAGAGTGTTGAGGCTCGGGTTCGATGGGGCCGGATTGGGAGAAAATGCGGGTGGCGCCGGGATCGGTTGCTGTGTTTTCAATGACTTGGTGGGTTGGTTCGTCAATATTTGGTGCGGGGCAGGACGAACCCGAGGCGCGCAGTTCGTTGAATTCGGCGAATGCGCGGGTGAACTGGCGTCCGAAACGCGCTTCGAGCCGGTTCAGGAGTTCGAGGGCGGACGATCTGTTACTGAGGGCGCGAAACGCGCGGACGAAGGGCGGGGTTGGGTCGTCGAGAGGTCTGGCCTCGCGCATGGCCTGTTTTAAGAGCGCCGTTTCCAGTTTCCAGAGGCGAGTCCGGCGCGAATGGCAAAACGCGAGGGTTTCCACCAGCATGCGCTCGAGCTCGGATTGCGGCTGCAGGTCGGCCATATAAGAGGCGAAGATGGCGGCCTGACGGTCATGGAATTCCGGGTCGTCGAAGAGGATTTGGGAGCGCAGGCCATGGCGAAAGCTGTTGCCGGAGGAGTTGGCTTTGCCACGGGTAGTGACGGGTCCACGGGATTTTGCGCCATTGGCGCGGGCGGCGGCGGAACGGCGTTCGGAGATCATACAACTGTATTGTGCGCCCGGGGGTTGAGGGTTTTGGCGTGCCTTACGGCTGGGGAGTTTGTTTTCAGTTTGTTGGCGGAGAAAATTGTTCTGGATTCGTTGTGACTGCGAATCGATCGGTTCATATGGAAGTAGCCAGCCGAGCCGCGGTCGCCGATTCGGCTTCGATCAGGCCGCCCGGGACGTATTATCGAAACAGAAGGCAATAACTGTCGACGTTAGGGCTAGACGATGAAGTCGCGAAACTTCAAATCGAGAGATGCTGTCCGGCGCTCTTCTTCATTGATGAGGCATGCCATGTTTATCGCTTTGGCAGCGATAAGTGGCAATTTCGACATTCAGGGGGAAGACAGGGCTACTGTCCATGTGGATGTTGTTGACGGGTTTGGAACTGTCCTGGGACCGCCGATCGTCCAGCGGTTCGAATCGACCGGCAAGGTTGATCTTTTCGGGGAGTTTGTGGGGGGAGTCGGCAAAAATATACCCTTCGGCCAATACCGCCTGCGAGTTGGTGCGGAAGGCTTTCCGAGCTCGGAAAAAACTGTAGTGGTGGGCAGCCCTGAGACATGGATCACGGTGGGTCTCGACTTTCCGTTCGAATATCCCAGACCGGTGATAACGCTCTCCGGCTCATTTACACCGCGGAACAGGATTCCGGATTCCGCTCGAGTAAAGCTGACTGGGGTCTTCATGGATGCGGGCGCAGAAGCCCGAGTGGACCCTCAAGGGTGGTTTTCCATGAGCGGCCTAGTCGGCGGGGACTATTTCCTCACTCTCATCGCGGGTTCTCGCGTCATTAACCTGAGGGTGGTCCATGTTCGCGTGTCAAACAAACCCCTGAACATCGACCTGAGGACGCTTTTCGACTTTGATCACTCGAACGATCTGCCAGTACTGAAATAGCGAAGCTCTGGGCCCGCTTCGCTGACCGACAGCAGCGGGGTTACGCTGACACCAGGATCACCGGTGGACTTGATGCACACTGCGCAGTACGATGTGGCGGGGCGCATGAGCAGTATGCAGTATCTGGCGGCTAAGTCCGACGACGGCCAGGGGAACGTGAGCGATTCGTACGAGACGCGGACGATGAGCTACAACGTGAACGGGCAGCTGGCGGGGCTGACGTGGACGGGGACCGTGAGCGGCAGTCTGCAGTCCAATTATTCGCCGACGCAGAATAACGGGCAGATCACGCAGGTGGTGGATACGGTGTCGGGGGAGACGATCAGCTATCAGTACGACGCGCTGAAGCGGCTGACGTCGGCCAGTGCGACGCCGAACAACGGCAGTTCGCCGACGGCATGGTCTGACAATTATGCATACGACGGCTTCGGCAACCTGACTTCAAAGGTCTTGAACCAGACCACGATTCCGGTAAATGCGGCCACGAATCAGCTTTCGAATGCGGTGTACGATCTGAACGGGAATATGACGTCGGGGGCGGGGGCGACACTGACGTATGACGTGGGGAACCGGCTGGTGTCGGCGCAGGAGACGTCGGGAGGCATCGAATCGTACAGCTATTCGCCGGATAACAAGCAGGTGTACCGGTTGCTGGCGAATGGGACGGAAGAGTTCACGTTTTATGGGGCGCAGGGGGAGAAGCTGGGAGTTTACGGGTCGTATTGGCCGCCGTTGCGGACGAACGTCTATTTTGCGGGACAATTGATGTGGGAGAACGGGGCTGCGGTGTTCCAGGATCGGGTGGGGACGAATCGGGCGAGCGGGGCGCGGTTCAAACCGTTTGGCGATGAGGTTACGTCGACTTCCAACGACCGGGAGAAGTTCGCGACTTATACGCGGGATTCGTATACCGGTCTGGATTATGCCGACCAGCGCTATTATGCGTCCACCTATGGCCGGTTTAATACGCCCGATCGGTATCAGGCCAGTGCGGGGCCGAGCGATCCGGGGAGCTGGAATCGATACAGCTATACGAGAGGCGATCCTGTGAATCGGTTGGATCCGAGCGGGCGGGACGATTGCGATGCCTACTACGATTTCTGCGATGACACTTTTGACTATGGGTACGACGATTCAGGTGCTCCGATCCAGCAGGCTTTGGACTACGGCAATTGGGGTGGAAGTGGTTGCACGTACGCGGAGATCACGGCCTTTGGAAACGGCGGTGTCCCATTTCTCTGCGCTGGTGGGGGAGTCACCGGTGCGGCGTTGTACCCGATCGCTCAGCAATCGTCGTCGCCGACATGCCTTCAGACCTTGACGTCGCAGGTTGGCACCTTTCTTCAAAATCAAGCACCAGCACTCCTCGGCTGGGATCCCAATCTGGCTGCCCAAGCGGTTGCAGTTGGGTTTCAGGATAATGTCGATCCTCGACTTATGGTGTCCATAGCGGCACTGGAGTCCGGAAACGGCTCCGTATTCGGTGGAAATAACAATCCGTTCGGGCTGGGCCCAGGTCGTAATTACGGTTCTCCAGCCGCGGCTGTCTCGGCCGAAGGGATTACCCTCAAGCACCTCATTGGCTACGGCGACACTACGGTGGCAACTCTGTACAGCGGTTTACCTGGAATACCAGACGGGCACCGTGGCTTCGCGCAGGTCCCCGGTTATTGCCAAACCTCCGTAGCGGCCTGTCAGGCCGCGGGGGGCACAATCTCCGGTTTTCTTGGCTCCTTCGCAGCTTCTTCGACAGTTGGTTTGACTGCTGGCAATCCAAACAAATTGGGATTCCCATGTCCTTATTAACTGCGAAAGCTATTTTCTGTGCAATCCTGCTCGCAGCCGCTGCAAGCGGGGAGGGCACGGTAGAAGGCCAGGGAACAGGTCGGCGCTTCATCAGTGAAAAGTACAGGTTTTCTATGGCAGTGCCAGTAGGATGGGGCGTTTCAACCAGACTCGACACGCCCGTGTACTTCTACGCGCCAAACTCAGGAAGATTCATCCAAGACTCGCTCCCGGAAGGTGGGGCGGTCATAACCGTAGCGGCTCACGATACAGTGTCTGGACTGAGCAAGTCAGCGGCGACGCCAAAAGATTGGGCGCTTCTGGACATGCGAGGAGTCGCATCAGGCAGCCCATCGATCGAATCGTTTGAAATGCCAAAGATTTCCCGCGTATCGCAAGCCGCGACTTCTTCATACGACGAAGTAACCCTAAGCCCAGACCAGCGGACGCAGCACTCCATAGCGATTTTCTTGGAGTTCGAGGGACGACTCTTCGCTGCACACCTCAACTATAATGCCAATGATCCAAACGGTCCTGCACTCAAGAGAGTTTTCTTTGAAGCGGTGCGGAGTCTCAGACCGCTGGAAAAGACTGAACGATAACCGGGAACTCTATACGAATCTCGCACTAGGGCGTGTTCACACTATTAAAACAAAAAGCTGGTAAAATGTTTGTAGGATGGAAATCACGGAAGAGCAGTATGCCCGTATCAAAGATAGCCTGCCGGTACAGCGCGGAAACGTAAGTCTGACCAACCTGCAGGTGCTGAACGCGATTCTGTATGTCGCGGAACAGGGTTGCAAGTGGCGGGGCCTTCCAAAGCGGTTCGGCCGTTGGCACACGATCTATATGCGCATGAATCGTTGGGCCAAAAACGGCGTATTGGACCGGGTCTTTGAACAACTGCAACTGGAGCAGATCGTGCGCATCAGGATCGAAGCGTTTTCTCTCGACTCGACCTCGGTGAAGGTTCATCCCGACGGAACAGGCGCTTTAAAAAAACGGACCACAGGCTATTGGAAAATCCCGCGGCGGATGGAACACCAAGGTTCATATGGTTGCCGCGGATGCTCGAACGGCTGTAATCTTCGCTCTGTCTCCCGGCAACGACCACGATGCGCCGCACGACGGGCGGGCCTTACTGGAAGAGTTGGGGCCTATGCCGGAGGGTCTTCCCATGCTGATGGATCGCGCTTACGAGGGCAATGAAACCAGGCAACTGGTGCTCGATCTGGGTATGATTCCGGTGGTTCCGCCGAAGTCCAACCGGCTGCATCCGTGGGACTATGATCATGCGGTTTACAAGAAACGCAACGAGATCGAACGACTGTTCCGCAGGCTCAAAGGCTTCCGTCGGATATTCTCACGCTTTGAGAAGCTCGACGTCCTCTTCCTGGGGTTCCTTTCATTCGCACTCATCGTCGAAGCCCTGCGGGTAGTGTGAACACGCCCTAACCACACACGCGCAGTGATCAGAGTAAGTCACTTTAATCAGAGCTGAATCCGAGTTACTCGGAAGCAGGCTTTTCGTACACCTCGAACGGGCGCGATTCGGCGGGTTGACGCGAGATCGTATGGCCGGGGAAACGGTAGCCTCTGGCCCTTTCCTTGCCGCGCGGTTTTGCGGAGGAGCGCGCCGCCGCTTCGCGGCGTGCGTGCTTTGGAGCGGCGCGGAGATCAAGCGCGGCGGCGGGCGGGGGCGGGCCTTGGGGCCGATGAGCATAATGTCGCGTTACCGGACAGCTGCCGCGAAAGGAGCTTTGCGACTGCGGCGGGGTTTCAGCTTCGGGTAACGTCGCCTTATGTCAGAGGCAATCCGCACGCCCCCGCCCTTCCCCCTGCCGGGAGGCTATTAAGTTATTCGGCAGCGCGCGGCCGCGGACGAGCGCCAGCGACGGAGTGGACGGGCGCCCTCCTTGCCGGCTATTTGCTACGATTGCGGCTGAATCAGACACTGGGAGCCCGTTATCCATGAAGGCGATTGAACTGGTTGGCAACATTGACGACCGGCACAGGCTCAGAGCCGAGGTGCCGAACGATTTGCCTGCGGGTCCGGTGCGGCTGATTGTCCTTTTACCCGAGGAAGACGAAGCGGGTATGCTCTGGGGTGCGTCGGTCGCGCGGGAATGGTCCGCCGAGCTGAAGGACACCCGCCAGGACATCTACAGTCTGGAAGACGGGCAGCCTGTGAATGCACCCCGGTGAAATCCACCTCGCCAACTTTCCGTTCGGGGATGTTGCCGCCATGAAGTTGCGGCCAGTGCTCTTGTTGACCGCAGGTCTGAGCCTGGTTCCCGAGGTTCTGGTTGCCTATATTTCGTCGGTCATTCCGGCGCAGCTTTTGCCGTCCGATCTCATTTTGGATCCAGACCGGCCGGAGTTTCAGGCCTGCAATCTCAAGGTGGTATCGGCATTGCGTCTTCACAAGCTTGCAACCATTCATTGCTCGAGTCTGATGCGCCGACTGGGAAGAATCGACCCTCCGCAGCAAGCGCTGGTGGCCGCAAGATTGAGAGCGTTGCTCATCCTGTAGGGCGTCGGGACGTCTTATTACGTTTACAACAGCGCGGGCCAGTTGGTTTCGGGTGCCGATCAATCTGCTGGAGCAGGTCTATCTGGCGACGCATCCGGGGGCGAATCTGAACCGGCAGCCAGCGGCGAAGGTGGAAGACACCGAAGCTGCGGCGGGGCTGATGGCAACGCTCGAAGCGGAAAGGACGGAAGTAGGGCGTATGATCGAAAAAAGGCCTCTTATCATGACGGTTCGCGAAAATGTACACCAGATCGTCGATACGCTGCCGGACGAGCAACTTGACGATGTGTTGGACTATCCGGCTGGGTTGAGCGAGCCGGATGAGCCGCCGAGTGCGGAGACGCGCGCCGCGATCGAAGAAGGTCTCAACGATATCCGCCATGGCTGCACGATTCCCGCTGGAAGAGTACCGCCGGACGCGCGGTCTGTGAAATATGAAATCCGGCTTTCCCACCGGCGGAGCGGGATCTCGACCGGCTGGATGAACCTACACAGAAGCGCATTGTGCGAAGGCTGGAGCAGCTGGCGGAAAATCCGTACGATCCGCGCTTGTCGCGCCATTGAGCGGTGTGGAAAATCTGCGGAAGTCGCGCGTGGGTGCGTGGCGGATTATCTACCAGGCGGTCGCGGAGGCGAAGATCGTCAATGTTGGGATGATCGAGCGCCGCGGGCAGGTTTACAAACGCATCTAAGCACGGTGCTGAAAAGGCTTGAAACGCCCACAGGCTGAACACGGTGCTGAAAAAGTCCCTCACACGACAAAGGCGCAGGCGAAAACGCCTACTCCACGACGAAGAATCAATAGCTTGCAAGCTACTGGAGTAGCCTTTTGGCCTGCGCTTTACTTTTTCAGCAGCGCTGTCAGTAACAGCTCCGACTGCGTCGTATGGCGCAAATGTGCGGTAAAGAACACGGATTTTCGTTCCTGCCGTCTTGCGTGAAAACTTAAACCTGATCTCATAACGCTTAAAACAGGCACTTTAAGAGCTCGCTCATCCCGGCTGACGCGGGTGGCCGCTCAAATGTGATGCGACTGGCTTACACTCAAACGTGAGGATGCCAATATTGATGAGGTTTGCCAAAACTTTAATTCTCGGGGCCGGTGCGGGCGCCGTTTTTCTGATGTTGTTCTTTCCGTCAAATAGTTACGCGATACCGCCGTTTGCGCGAAAGTATCAGACGTCGTGCCAGACGTGCCATAGCGATTTCCCCAAGCTGAATGACTTCGGCAAGGCATTTAAGGATGCCGGGTTCAAGTTTCCCACCGAAGACGAGACCTACGTCAAGGAACCGCCCGTGATGCTGGGGGCTCCCGCGAACAAAGAATCGTTCCCCAACTCGATATGGCCTGGGGAGATTCCAGGCATGCCGCCGGTGGGGCTTCGCTACAACCAGTTCTTTCAGGTTACGGGGTCGAATCGGAACCAATTCAATTCACTCGCAGCGCCGGGCAGTGTTCCCGGACTGGTTCCTTCGACGGATTTTCAGGCTGGATTTTTCAGCATTTTCACAGCAGGTAATTTCGGAAGCGACATCGCATTCTGGGTGGACGACGATCTTAGCGTCTCGGGCCAAAACGCAGCAGGGGGATTGGGCGACGCCTATCTCAAGTTCGTCAATGTCGGACGGTTCATGAAGCTGCCGAAGGACTCGTTGTCTCTGCGGGCCGGGCAGTTCGAACTGGACTTGCCCTTCACGCAGGCGCGGACGATCAACCTGAGCCCTTACGACATTTACCAGGAAGCCAATATCGGCGCGATGGTTCCCGGAGCGGCGCCGCAGAATGTCGCGAATCTGTCCCTTTTAGCCAATGCGGCCCGGGGAATCGAACTCAGCGGCGGCCATCTCTACGGCGGGTATCACTATTCGGTTGCGATCTTCGACCAGAACACCACCGGAATTTCCCAGGCAGCCAATACTTTTCCGTATGTCCCTTCCGCGACGAGCAGCGCGAGCGGAGGGGTCGGTTTCAGCTCTGATTCGAGCCTGAAGAACGTCTATGCGCGAGCGTCCTACCGCTTCAATCTGGAGCGCGATCCCAAAAGCCGAAGCGGCATTCAGGCCGCCGGCACGACCGGACCACACGATCACACGTACCTGAACTTCGGGACCTTTTATATGTATGGGGACTCGCTCCAGAGGCTTCCTGGAGTAGCAGCAGACGGTTCCAGTCTGATTCTCGTCAACCGCGAGCCGTATTACCGGGTGGGCGGAGACTTCAGCTTCAATTACCGGACGTTCAACGTTTACGGACTTTACATGTACGGTCACGACGCCAACAGGCTGCCGGTGGATGCGACGGGCGCGCTGATCCCGCTGCCACTGGATTCGACCAGCCCCGCGGCGGCCGGATTTGTGCGGGGTAATCCCGCCACGTTCAGCGGGGGTTTTGCGCAAGCGGATTATCTGGTGCTCCCGTGGCTCATGACGCTGATGCGCTGGGACCAGGTGAACTCCACGGCGGACCGGATCAATGGCCTTGGGTTCGCGACGAACACGCCCTTTTTCGCGCCATACAACTCGAGCCGGGACCGGTTTAGCCCGGGAGTACAGTTCCTGATTCACGCCAACATCAAGGCTTCGTTCGAATACCAGTTCCGGCCTTTGCAGTTTGTGAAGCTGGCTACTCTTTCGAACGGGAATTATGTTGCGACCGATCCGTTCCATGTGAATACCGCGGTCTTCGCGCTCGAATTTGTTTACTGATGTCTTTTTGCGGAGAGGATTTTTGCGCAATATGAAAATAACCATTCAGCGTTTTCTTTTTGCATCGATTGCCGTTGTGACCAGCGCGGCCGGGCTTCGAGCCGGCGTGATCTCGGGCACCGTCAGCCCAGCCAAGGCGGGTTCAGTGGTCTATGTGGAAGCGGTCCCGGGCAAGACGTTTCCGGCGCCGGCCAAGCCGTTCGTCGTGGATCAGAAGTCGCTGCTGTTTCAGCCGCACGTAATCGCTGTGCCTCTGGGCGCCACAGTGGAGTTCCAGAACAGCGATAAAGTGCAGCACAACATCTTCTGGCCATCGATCAGCGGAAACAAGAAGATGAGCCACAACATGGGCACCTGGCCGACGGGCGAGAAGCGCGATTTCAAATTCGACACGCCGGGCGTGGTGCCGCTGCTCTGCAACGTGCATCCGGAAATGTCGGGATACATCATCGTATCGCCGACTCCGTATTATGCCGTGACAGATGAGTCCGGAAGTTTCAAGATCGCGGACGTGCCGGATGGAAGCTACACCGTTTCGGCATGGCACGAAGGCATGAAGATCCTATCCAAACCGGTGACCGCTTCCGGTACTGCGACGGTGGAGTTCAGCCTGGCGAAATAGCTGTTGCAGCGAAGCGGCTATCGGCATCCTTGCAACGACCATGCTCGAACGGCTAAGAGACAAGCGAGTCGATCCCGACTGGCTCAACACGAACTTCCCTTGCATGATGGCATGCCCCGCGGGGACGAATGCGGGGCGTTACGTCTCGCTCATCGCGGAAGGACGATTTGAGGAAGCCTACCGCTACGCGCGCGATCCGAATCCGATGGCGAGCGTGTGCGGGCGGGTATGCGCGCATCCGTGCGAGACTGCTTGCCGCCGCGGCGAGATCGACCGGCCAATCTCGATCCGGGCTTTAAAGCGGTTTCTTACGGAACGTTATGGGCCGGAGTCGCGGCATCCGCTCGAAGCGAAGAAGTGCACCGTTCCGAAGCTGCCCTACAGGGTCGCGATTATTGGCAGCGGACCTGTCGGATTGTCTGCCGCGTACGATCTGGCGCTGCTGGGTTACCCGGTCACGATTTTCGAAGCCGCGCAAGTCGCCGGCGGAATGCTCCACCTGGGCATTCCCGAGTATCGCCTTCCGCGCGCGGTCGTCGAAGCTCAAATTCGCGAAATTCTGGAAGCCGGGGATGTGACGCTGAAACTGAATTCGGCGGCGGGCCGCGATTTCACGGTATCCCAACTGCGCGAGCAGGGCTTCGACGCCGTGGTGCTTGCGGTGGGGGCGCATCGCAGCCGCGACCTTTCGATTCCCGGTATCGATCTGGACGGGGTTCATAAAGGGATCGAGTTTCTGCTGAATGCGAACCTCGGGTATCGGTTCAACATCGGCGAGCGGGTAGTCGTGATCGGCGGCGGAAACGTGGCTATGGACGTGGCTCGTTCCGCGGTTCGCGAAGTGGTCAAGCAGCACCGGAGCGATCTGGAAGGCGCGACGCCCGTCGACGAAAATGTCGCCGCGGTCGCTACGCGCGAAATGATGGACGTGTCGCTATCCGCGTTGCGCATGGGAGCGCGAGAGGTCAGCATCGTGTGCCTGGAACGGCGCGACGAAATGCCGGCGGCTGCCGAGGAAATCGAAGAAGCGGAGATCGAGGGCGTTCGTATGCACGACGGGCGAGGGCCGAAGCGCGTGCTGGGCCGCGACGGCAAGGTCGTCGGACTGGAGACCGTCCGAACGAAGTCCGTGTTCGACGCGCAGGGAAAATTCAACCCGTCGTTCGAGGAGGGCAGCGAATCGACGATCGAGTGCGACACGGTGATTCTTGCGATCGGCCAGGCGCCCAGGCTGGATTTTTTGACGCCGCAGGATGGCGTCGATATTTCACCTCGCGGTCTGATCGTAACCGACCAACGGACATTGATGACAAGCGCTCCGGGTGTTTTCGCCGGAGGAGATTGCGTCTTCGGGCCGCGGTTGATTATCGACAGCGTGGGGGACGGGAAGCGGATCGCGGCAGGCATTGACGAATACCTCACGGGGCGGACCCGTCCCGAACCCGAAATCGAAGTTGAGATTCTCGCGCATCACAGGATGTTTCCGGACTACATGGAGATCGGCCGGCAGCCGATCCCGATGGTCCC
>JBEKTF010000083.1:0-22549 GCA_049516355.1 Bryobacteraceae bacterium
CTTTCCGATGGACAATCAGCCGTTGCTGATGATGGACCCGCGGCTGCGGGAAACTACGCTCCACAACATCGGGCTGATTCTGAGTCACAGCTACTGGTGGCCTGCGGGCGAGGCGGGGCTTTACCGGCCGTTCACCACGCTCACCTACCTTTTCAACCATGCGGTGCTCGGCAACACGGCGGCGGGATATCACTGGATCAATCTGCTGCTCCACACAGGCAACGTGCTGTTGTTGTGGGCGCTGGCGCTGCGGCTGGGGCGTGCGCTGGTTCCGGCGGCGTGCGTGGCGGGCCTGTGGGCGGTGCATCCGCTGGTTACGGAATCGGTGACGAACATTGTGGGGCGCGCCGATTTGCTGGCGGGGATGTCAACGATAGGTGGATTGCTGTTGTATCTGAAGGGCACGGAAGCGAACGGGTGGCGGAAGGCCGCATGGTTCGTGTCGCTGGGGCTGGCAACGCTGATTGGCGTCTTCTCAAAAGAGAGCGCGGTCGTGATCGTGGGGGTGATCGCGATCTACGAGCTGATCTGGTTTCGCGAGCGGAAGCAGTGGCGCGGGCTGATGTACGGAATGATCGCGACGACCGTTCCGGTGGCGCTGATGCTGGCGGCGCGGTGGCGCGTGCTGAGCCGGTCGCTGCCCCCGGAGTTTCCGTTTGTGGATAACCCGATCGTAGCGGCGGATTTCATGACCGCGAAGCTTACGGCCCTGAAAGTTGCGGCGCATTACTTATGGCTGGTGATGTGGCCGGCCGGGCTTTCGAGCGATTACTCGTATCCGCAGATTCCGCTGGCGTCGGGCACGGCGGGCGACTGGGCTGCGTGGCTGACGGTGGCTGCGGCGGTAGCGCTGATTGCAATGTGCGCGCGGTGGAGCCGCACTGGGCTGTTCTTCGCGCTGACGGCGGCGGGAGCGTTTCTGCCGGCGTCGAATCTCCTGTTTCCGATCGGCACGATCATGGCGGAGCGGCTGTTTTACGTGCCGCTCATGGGAGTGCTGGCGTGTCTGGCGACAGCGGCGTTCCGGATTGGCGAGCGGTTTAAGGTGGAGCGCGGGGTGCCTGTGGCGCTGGCGGTGGTCGCGGTAGCGTTAGGGGCGCGGACGTATGCGCGGAACCTGGACTGGAAGGACGAGAGGACCCTGGTAGAGGCGAGTCTGAAGGCCGCGCCGAACAGCTTCAAGCTGCACAACATTCTGGCAATGGACCTGTTTTCGCAGAATCCGAATCCTCAGACGATCGACCGGATTATCGGGGAAGCGGACCGGAGCGCGGGGCTGATTGACAGCGTGCCGGATGCGATGAGCAACAAGGATCCGTGGCGCATGGCAGGCTTTGCGTGGCTGGCGAAGGGTGATCTGCAGCGGACGCCCGCGGATCTGAACCGCGGTGTTCCGGCGCCGCCCGAGCCAATGCGCGCGTACCAGGCGGCGCGCAAGAGGTTGTTGCGCGCGGTGGCGATCGACCAGGCAGTACACGGCGCGTTCAGGAAGAAGCTTGAGGCGCGACGGGCGCGTGGGTATTCGGTGCCGCCTTATGAAGAAGGGAACGCGGCGGTGTATCAGTTCCTTTCGATGGCGGAAATGCGAACGGGCGACGTGCCGCACGCGGTCGAGGCCGCGCGGCGGGCGCTCCGGCTGCATCCGGCGGGGGCCGAGGGGTTCCGGCAGATTTATTATTTGCTGGCTTCAGGCGGGCAGTTGGAAGAAGCGGCTGTGGCGCTGTTTGAAGGGGAGTTCGAGACGGCGGAAACGTCGCTGATGCCGGATCTGGTGAACCTTTACCAGAGCGGGCTGGACAAGGATGGCTGCGCAGTGATGAAAGGGCCGTCGGGGCAGGCGGTCAATCCAGGTTGCCCGATTGTTCACAAGGATATGTGCACGGCGGCGACCGCGGTGCTGCTTGAAGCCGAGCTCGCGGAGCGCCCCGACCTGGTGGCGAATCAGGAGCAGGCGATGCGAGACGTGGGGTGTCCGATCGTTCATTGACGCGCCCGTGTCAAGCTGGCCGCTTCGCCCGCCTGCGTAATTCCAGAATCAACCGCATGACGCGTTGTTCCAGATCGTCCCGCACCGTGCGATATGCCTCGATCGAAGCGCCAAAAGGGTCCTGGACATCCCATTCGATGACTTCTTTCGGCGCCGGCCCGGGCAATCTGAATCCCGCCATGTTGACAACGACGTCGCAATCCACCGCTTCGAAGGGATCATAAGGCCGTGGCACGTGAGCCGACAGATCGACGTTCATCTCGCTCATCGCCTCGACCGTGTCAGGCGGGATCGTCTGCGTGGGAGCAAGCCCCGCGCTCAACGCTCTCAGGACATCGCTGCCGTAGTGATTGGCGAAGCCTTCCGCCATCGGACTGCGGCAAGCGTTCCCGATGCAGACGAACAGGACCCGCTTCAAAGCTTGCTCAGGAATAGTCTATGCACCCGTGAATCCTGTGTGAGCTCAGGATGAAATGTTGCAACCAGATGCCGGCCTTGTTCGACGAGCACGGGGTCACCTTCGTATTGTGCCAGAACGCTGACGCCTGGGCCGGTACGGCGAATAACGGGAGCGCGGATGAAGACCGCTTCCACATCGCCGCCGCCTGCGCGCTTTTCAAATTCGGAACCTGGATGTATATTCGCTACACGGCTGTCGATCTGGCGCCCATAGCCGTTGCGCTCAACGGTCAGGTCGATCAACCCGAAACTCTCCTGCTCCGGGTTTCGCACTTCTTTTGCAAGCAGAATCGCGCCTGCGCACGTCCCGAAAACCGGTTTCTCACGGGCGAACTCACGCACTGGGTCTTTGAGATCCATGAAATTCAGAAGCTTGAGCATGGTTGTACTCTCGCCGCCTGGAATCACAAGCCCGTCGATACTTTTCAGATCCTCCGCCGTCCGCACGAGGACCGGTTCGGCGCCGGCGCGTTCCAGCGCTTTCGAGTGCGCTTCGAAGTCGCCCTGCAGCGCGAGAATCCCGACCCTCTTCTTCATTACCGGCTTTACCAGCCCCGCGTTTGCATCAACTCTTCTTCCGGCAGTTTCGAAATGTCGAGGCCCGGCATCGCCATCCCCAGATCTTCGCTCGCTTCGAGAAGTTTCTCCGGATCGTTGAAGTAAGTCGTAGCTTTCACGATGGCTTTCGCGCGCGCCTCCGGATCTTCGCTTTTGAAAATGCCCGATCCGACGAACACAGCCTCAGCTCCAAGCTGCAACACCAGCGCCGCATCGGCCGGAGTCGCAATTCCGCCCGCCGAGAAGTTCGGGACGGGCAGTTTGCCGTGCTCCGCAACCCACTCAACGAGTTCGAGCGGCGCCCCCAGATTCTTCGCTTCGTGTACCAACTCTTCTTTGCCGAGCACCGTGAGCTGCCGCATCTCCTTGATGATCGTCCGAATGTGCCGCACCGCTTCAACGATGTTGCCGGACCCCGCTTCCCCCTTGGTGCGAATCATCGCCGCGCCTTCCGCAATGCGCCGCAGCGCCTCGCCCAGGTTCCGCGCACCGCAAACAAACGGCACTTTGAAGCCGCGCTTGGCAATGTGGTGCTCTTCGTCGGCGGGCGTCAGCACTTCGCTCTCGTCGATATAATCCACGCCCAACGCTTCCAGAATCCGCGCCTCTGTGAAGTGACCGATACGCGCCTTGGCCATCACCGGAATCGAAACCGAAGCCATGATCTCGCGGATCTTGCTCACCGGCGACATGCGTGCCACGCCGCCTTCTTTCCTGATATCGGAAGGCACGCGTTCGAGCGCCATCACCGCGCATGCGCCTGCCTTTTCCGCGATGACCGCCTGTTGGGCGTTAACGACGTCCATGATGACGCCGCCCTTCAGCATTTCCGCCAGCCCGACCTTGAGCCGGAATTGTTCGTCCTGGAACATAACTCTCCTGATCCCTCCTTGTTTAAATATTCACACCAGCGCAAGCGCGGGCTGCAGGTCGCGATTACCGCGTGCATTGACCGCGCTCTGAATCAATCCGCCCAGTATCTCGATTCCTTTGCGAATTTCGTTTGGCTCCAGACCCGCGAAACTGAGTCGCAGCCCGGAATCGAGCGGCCGCGAAAAGGAAAAATATCGTCCGGGAAGATAGTCGATCCCCGCTTGCTGGGCAAGTCCGCGCAGAGCCACGGCGTCGAGGCCCCCGGGTAAATCAATCCACATGTTCATGCCCCCGCTTGGCACCTTATAAATGCAGCTTGTCAGGAACCGCCGGCAGGATTGCTCGAGTGCGCGCAGCTTTTCTTTCGCCGCCGCAATCACCACGTCCTGATGTCGCGCGAGCCGGCCCGATTCCGCGAATCGCAGCAGGAACGCCTGCGAAAGATGATCTGTATGCAGATCGGCGAGTTGCTTCAACTCTGTCGCGCGTGTGATCACCGGACGAGGCGCAATAATCCAACCCACGCGGACTCCGGGAAATGCCACTTTCGAAAAACTTCCCAGCAGGATCACGTTGGGATCAATCCCCTTGAGGCGGGGAAGCGGGTTGCCCGAATCGTTTGTCGAATAAGCGAGCTCGCTGTAAATATCGATTTCAATTACAACTGCGCCTGCGCTTCGCGAAAGCCTGCAGATCTCCGCGCGCGCCGCCGCTGAAATCGTGGCCCCGGTCGGATTCTGGAAGGACGGCGTCACAACCAGCACCTTCGCTCCCGCATCCAGGGCGCGCTGCAGCGATTTCAGATCGATGCCCTCCGAGTCCGTCGCTACACCGACCAGTTCGGCGCCCGCTTCGAGAAACAGATTCTTCAACCCGGGATAAACGGGCTCTTCGACCGCGACTTTATCGCCGGCGCGGACCAGGGCGCGCCGCAGCAGATCGAGCGACTGCTGGCACCCATTGGTGATCAGAATGTCGTCCGATTCGCGCGCAATCCCGCTGCGGGTCGCGCGTTCCAGCAGATAACGGCGCAACGGTTCGTAACCGCCCGGCGACCCAAGTTGCATGAGCGTCTTGAGATTCTTGCTTTCCAGGACCTCGCGGCAGGACTCGCGGAATTCTTCGACCGGGAAGAGCTTCTCCGAAGGTCGCGAACTACTGAAGTTAATGACGCCGATTGCCGGAGTTCCGGCGCCCGTAGACACGGATGCGGTGAGTGCTCGCGACCAGTTCACCGTCTCCGCGCGGACCCGCGGCGTCGCGCTGACGTAACTGCCTCGTCCCACCTCACCCTTGATCAGCCCCTCGCTTTCCAGAACGTCGTAGGCGGCGGAAACCGTTGTCCGATTCAGCCCCAGTTTCAAAGCGAGCTCGCGCGTCGGCGGCAAACGATCGCCTCGATGCAACTCCCCGCTTTCCATCAACTGCCGGAGATAGAGCCCGAGCTGCCGGTAAATAGGCACATAGGACGTAGGATCGAGGTTGGGCCGGAACTCCATCGGGACATCCCAATCCTACCAAATTGGACTGTCCCGGGCCAGCCAATGGGGAACCGGATAGAATACGGATCAGTCCATGCGATACGGTTTGATCGCAATGCTGCTGGCCGCCCTTGCCTTCGCTGGGAAGAAAAATCCCGACGGCGTTACGCAAACCCTCGAGCTTCCGCAAGACCCACCGATGGTTGCGATCGGCGAAACCAGCCGTCTGGTTTTCCACGTATCGCCGCTCTCGACGAAGGGGTTGCTTTCGCAGCAAACGCGCGATGCGCTGAAGGCGATTCTGAAAGCGAATGGCGGCGCGCAGGTGATTCACATCCGTGCGTTCGTCGCAGGCAGCGGCGATCTCCGGCGCGTGCCGCAGATCGTGAGCGAAGTATTCACCGCGAAGAGGATGTCACTACCCTCGGTCAGTGTGGTACTCGTGGGCCGTCTGCCTTTGGAGAATGCACAAGTGGTGATCGAGGCTGTTTCCGTCGGGAAGAAAGAAGTGAATCCGGAAGGATTGACCTTTATCGAAACATCGCAGTTGGCGGGCGCAACCCCGCTTAGGGTCACCTGTTTCGTCAGTTCCATCGAAAGTGCAAATTCGATTGCCGCCCGATTTCCTTCAGTGCGGGTGAACGTAGTGCAGACGCAGCGTGCTCCTATGCGCGCCGGTGAAACCTGCGAAGCCGTTGGACGAGGCGGCAACCTAAAAGCTCCCCGCCTGGCATTCACCGGAACTCAGGTCGCGTTCGGGCCGGATGAGAAGGCGGCTGCGCTTGCATTTCAGCGGCTCGACCGGGAACTCGGTGCAGCAGGCGTCCAGGTATCGGATACGATCGAGACCAACGTCTATGCGCTTTCGGAACGCATGGGGGAATTGGCCCGCAAGATTCGTACAACGCCCGGACCGATCATGATAGTTCCGTCCGAGGGCGTCGCCTCAGTCGATGGAACCTTCGCGGTCGATGCGATCGCGGCAGTGAGGAAGTAGGGCGGGAAAGTGACTAATCGCCGGATACGCGGCTTGCGACAGCCGAATCCGGGGATTTCAGGTAAACTTTGACCGACGCCCAGTTCGTGCGAAGCAGGGAAAGACCCAGCATCAGCACAATCGTCAGGACAATGGCGACCAACGTCTGACCGACGGTCAGGTGACTTTTCAGCGACCCGAACCAGCGGCCATAAACCAGCTCCACGTGAACCCAATAGACGAGCAGGCTCGTCAGCCCGAATTGCCGCACCCAGCTCCAGTTCGCAGGGGCGACACGAAGATTCCAGACCCATGCGAACGCGATCAGAATCAGCACGGCGCCCAATTTGATAAAGATGAGCGCGGGACTGTTCAGCCAGAAGTCCGAGTTCGTATAAATCGACGGCGGCATATTCGAAAAGGCGTAGGCTGCGAACGCCAGCGTCAAGCCTCCCCAACCGAACCACTGCATGGCGGGAGCGACATCATCGGGCTCGAGAAGCCGCAGGATGCTGCCTATGCTCATGCCGAAGGCAACAAAGGCGGCCCACGGGAAAAAGCCAAAAAACAGATGGTCGGGCTTCAAATAGTTCTGAACGATTTCGGGGACCCCCGACCAGTTGATATTCGAAACGAGCGGCGAAGCGGCGGCGATCGCGACGCCGAGAATCGCGCAAAGACGGATTCGCTCCGCTGTACGGAAAACGGACATCACCGACAACGCCAGCAACGCGAGCCCCATGCAGTTCAGGATGTCGACCCGGAAGATATCGGTCCACGGGCTTTTGTCGAACGAGAAAAGCCATAGTTGCAGCCGGAATGCAAACGCGGCGGCGAAAAGGTATCCCGAGCGCTTGATCGACGCAAGAAAACGCGCCCCTGCGGAAAAGCCCTTCTTCTCCTGGCTATCCATCAGAAACGCGAATGTGATGCCTAAGATAACCAGAAAGACCGCCGGGGGCATTCCACCCGCGAACTGTGACATCACGTACGGCCCGCCTTCGCGCAAATCGTCGCGTAGGAAGGATTGAAAAACATGGCCCTGGAGCATAACGATAGCCGTCAGGCCCCGGGCCCAGTCGAGATAGGGAAGTCGTTGTGAGAGCGGCTTCATTCTTTTGGTTTTTGTGCAATGACAGTTCCAAACGGAACTACAATCGCGGGTGTTCGATCTGAACTCCCTTCGGAGTTTTTAATTTCAAGGCGTCGTCGGATAAAGGTGAATTATATTTTACGTCCGAATAGGTGACCAGCCAGTAATCCCCGGATGCAAAAACAATCTTCTGTTGCACGGGCAATCCGTTCATTTCCGAGATCCAAAGCTCGGCACTGGCCACCTGTCGCGAAACGTCCTTCGATTTCGGGATGAGCTTAAGGTGTCCGGTCTGTTGCCCGCCGACGTTCTCTCTGCTGGCCCAGGTTACATCGTAAGACTGCTTTAGTTCGTTGCTTGACGCGCCGAATCCGAGGAGCAGAAACTGTTCGACCATCTGTTTTTTAGCACCGACTTCGTAAATCTGCACGGTCTTTATTTTCGGATAATAAACGCTGACCGTAGACTCGCCGAGTGAGACCGTCTTCGCATCCTGACCCGTGAAGTCGATCAACATACGCGTGTCGTGCGATTTCTCGCGTTTCAGCTTGATCGTACCGTTGTCAATCTCGTCGTCGTTAATCACTGCGGTATGCACGTCTCTTTTAATTCCCGCTACGACTGATTTCAACTGCAGGGCCGTTTTATCCATCCGCGCGAATGTATCGCTGAGCGTTTGAGCCGCGAGCAGAGCAGCCAACGCAAGCGCAGTTATCAAAAAGCGGGACAACTGGATTTGATGCATGTAGTGCGCGATTCGGGTACGGACTGCAGGGCGGCCAGTCATGCTTTTCAAACCTTCAGGGCTTCGCAAACGCCATATAGCCTTTGATTTCCTTTTCGGAATCGAATATAGGCTCGATGCGTATCAACCTCTGGGTTTTGCCGGTACGGGCGCTGAGCAGCTTGCCTACCTGGTCCAGTTGCCGATTCTGCGGGAAAGAGGCCACCAGCTCCGGCTCAATCCAGAAAACGGCTTCGCCATGGCTCGGCAGGGACGTAATCTGGGCGGCACTGGGGATGCGTGGCTGGTCGCGGAACCATTGGCGTGGGGCGAGAAAAATGAAGAGAGTGATTACCGCACAGATCACGTCATACTGCCAGACGCCGCGCTGATAGTCCCATAGAATGAACCGTTTAAGGCCGCCACCCACGATCTGAGTGTAACAGGCGGATTCCAGCACTTTCTCGCTATCGCACGCCGGATGGTCCTTTACATGCCTGAGTCCCGCCAGAAAGGAAACAAATATGAATGGAGATCTGGCTCTCAATTGGTGGGCGCTCGCCCTGCGCGGGGTGCTCGGCATCGTGGTTGGTTTCATCGCGTTCGTTCTGCCGGGCGTGACGCTGGTGGCTTTAACCTTCCTGTTTGGCGCTTATGCGCTGATCGACGGAATCCTCAGCTTCGGGATGGCCTTCCATGCCGCCAGGTTTCACCGCCATTGGTGGGCGCTGGCGCTCGAAGGAATTGTGGGTGTCGCCATCGCGGCAATCACATTGGCCTGGCCCGCGGTGACGCTTGTCGCTCTTTTGTACCTGATTGCCGCGTGGGCGGTGATTACCGGAATCTTCGAGATCGCCGCGGCAATACGAATGCGCCGCATCATTGAACACGAATGGCTCCTGGGGTTGGCAGGCGCCGCCTCGGTTATCTTCGGCTTGCTGCTATTTGGCGCCCCCGGACCCGGCGCCATTGTTATTGCCTGGTGGATCGGCGCCTACGCGCTTGTGTTCGGTGCTCTTATGCTTGCGTTGTCGTTCCGTTTGCGCAGCTGGTCGAAGACTGGAGGTACACTTCATGCTGTCTGACCTGCATCCGCAATGGGCTCCGGCGCGAACTACTGGTTAACCCGGGATATCTTCTCGCGATTGCTGGGCGTTGTTTATCTGATTGCGTTCGTCTGCGCAGTGAATCAGGCGAGGCCGCTGATCGGGGAGCGAGGGCTGCTCCCCATTGCGGCATGGATGCGCGAGGTTCCATTTCGCCAGTCGCCGAGTATTTTTTACTGGGTGCCTAAAGACTGGGCCCTCGCCGCTGCCGCTTGGATCGGCATCGCGCTTTCCTGCCTGGTAATCGCCGGGATCGCATTCCGCTATTCCAGTTGGCTCGCCGCGCTGGTGTGGGGCGCGATCTGGATTCTCTACCTGTCTTTTGTAAATGTGGGGCAGACGTTTTACGGATTCGGGTGGGAAACGATCCTGCTCGAAGCCGGTTTTTTCAGCATGTTCCTCGGCGCTCACGGTGTTGCGCCGCATCCGATTGCTTTGTGGTTATTCCGGTGGCTTGAGTTCCGCGTAATGTTCGGCGCGGGTTTGATCAAGCTGCGTGGCGATCCCTGCTGGCATTCGCTGACATGCCTCAATTACTACTACGAAACCCAGCCGATGCCCAATCCGCTCAGCTGGTTTTTTCATTGGGGATCTGCATGGACACACACCGGCGGCGTCCTCTTCAACCATTTCTCCGAACTGATCGTGCCTTCGGGTACTTCCTGCCGCAGCCGTTCAGTTCCATCGCCGGGGTGCTCACGATCGTGTTTCAGGGGACGATTATGGCCAGCGGAAATCTTTCCTGGCTCAATTTCCTGACCATGGTTCTCGCGCTGCCGATGATCGTGATCCCCGGCCGCATCCCGGCGCTGGTTCAACCGGGCACGGTTTACAAGTCTCTGTTGGTCGCGGTCGCGGTCCTCGTCGCCGTGCTGAGTATCAAGCCCATTCGCAACATGCTTTCTCCGCGCCAGGCAATGAACGCCAGCTACAACCCATTTCATCTGGTGGGTACGTACGGGGCATTCGGCTCCATCACACGGACGCGCTACGAAATCGTAATTGAAGGAACGCCCGACGATCCGTCGACTCCCTCCGCCCAGTGGTTGACATATGAGTTCAAGGGCAAACCTGGCGATCCGGCCCGCATGCCTGCGCAAATTGCGCCTTACCATCTGCGGCTCGACTGGCTGATGTGGTTTGCCGCGATGAGCCCGTCTCCCGACGACACGTGGTTTTTCCATCTCGTCCAGCGGCTGCTGGAAGGCGATGCAGCGACCCTGGGCTTGATGGGGCGAAATCCTTTTCCGGACCGTCCGCCGCGATATATACGCGCGCAGTATTACGAATACACGTTCACGACTCCCGAGGAGCGGAAAACAACCGGGCGGTGGTGGAACCGGCAATTGTTGAGCTCTGATCTCAGACCCGTTTCGCTCGACGATCCCGAGTTCCGCAGCTTGCTGATCCGGCAAGGCTGGTTGTGAAGCCCTGCTACGTGATCGGATCCGGGCCTAATGGACTAACGGCCGCGATCACGTTGGCGCGCGCTGGCCTCAAAGTCACCGTTCTCGAAGCGCAGCCGCGGATCGGCGGAGGAACGCGTTCGGCCGAACTCACGCTGCCCGGATTTCTGCACGATGTTTGCTCCGCGGTCCATCCGATGGCTCTCAGTTCTCCCGCCTTTGCCGGTCTACCGCTGCGGGAGCACGGCCTCGAATGGATTTATTCTGCGGCGGCGCTGGCGCATCCTTTTGACGATGGCAGTTGCATCACGGTCGAAAGGTCGATCCCGGAAACCATCGGGCAATTCGGAAGCCCTGA
Organism: Bryobacteraceae bacterium; assembly: GCA_049516355.1. GTDB lineage: Bacteria > Acidobacteriota > Terriglobia > Bryobacterales > Bryobacteraceae > BOG-234. Next base: position 11,022 of record JBEKTF010000083.1, read on the forward strand.
GTCGCTTTACCGCCGCATCGCCGCCCCGCTGGTGAGGGATTGGAACAATCTCATGCACGAGATCCTCGCGCCACCGCATATCCCGCGGCATCCCTTGACGCTCGGGCGTTTCGCGGCGATTGCTCCCTGGTCGGCGACGACGATGGGGCGCGTCATTTTTCGATCGCCGCAATCGCGCGCGGTGTTTGTGGGAATGGCCGCGCATTCGATACTGCCGCTCGAAGCGCCGGGCTCGGCGGCATTCGGGTGGATTCTGATGCTCTCCGCGCATGCGGTCGGGTGGCCGATCGCGCGCGGCGGCTCCCAACGGATCGCCGCCGCGCTGGCGTCGTATTTCGAATCGCTCGGGGGAAAAATCCTGACTTCCACCTGCGTCAAATCCCTCGATGAATTCGAGCGCCAATCGCTCGTGCTATGCGACGTCACGCCCCGGCAATTTATGGGACTCGCAGCCAACAAATTACCCGACGGTTACCGGCGGACAATGGAAAACTGGCGGTACGGGCCGGGTGTTTTCAAGATCGATTGGGCAATGAACGCTCCGATCCCCTGGAATGCGCCGGGGTGCGCGCGCGCCGCTACGGTCCATCTTGGCGGCAGCTTCGAGGAGATCGCGGAATCGGAACGAGCGCCCTGGCAGGGTAATACGCATCCCCGTCCCTTCGTCCTGCTCGCGCAACCCAGTTTGTTCGATCCTTCGCGCGCGCCTGCGAACGCACACACCGTGTGGGCCTATTGTCATGTCCCAAACAGCTCCGAAGTCGACATGACAGATGCGATCGAGTCACAGGTCGAGCGGTTCGCGCCCGGATTTCGCGCTCACATTCTGGCGCGGCACACAATGGCAACGCCGGACCTCGAGCGGCATAACGCGAACCTCGTGGGCGGCGATATTGGCGGCGGCGTGAACACGTTGAAACAGGTTTTGCTGCGCCCTTCCGCGAGCTTCTATCGCACTCCTCTCGAAGGCGTGTTTCTGTGTTCGAGTTCGACTCCGCCCGGGGCCGGTGTGCACGGCATGTGCGGCTATAACGCGGCGCGCGCGGCGTTGCGGCAGAATGCGTACCGCATGGCACAATAGAGGCATGAGCGCTCCCATCGCCAGTGGTCCCGTCGAACTTTTTTCCCGCGTGGATAACGAAACCGTCGAACAGGCGGCGCTACGCGCGGGCGTGATTACGACGACCCTCGACAGCGTGATCAACTGGGGACGCAAGAACTCGATCTGGCCCATGGCCTTCGGGCTGGCCTGTTGCGCGATCGAGATGATGTCCATGAGCGCCTCGCGCTTCGATATCTCGAGGTTCGGCGCCGAGGTGTTTCGCGGCTCGCCGCGGCAGAGCGATCTCATGATCATCGCAGGCCGGGTTTCGAATAAGATGGCCCCGGTGATCCGTCATCTTTATCAGCAGATGCCGGAACCCAAGTGGGTCATCTCGATGGGCGCGTGCGCCACGTCGACCGGAGTTTTCAATAACTACGCGCTGATCCCGGTCAATCAGGTGATACCGGTGGATGTTTTCGTTCCCGGTTGCCCGCCGAGGCCCGAGCAATTGATCCACGCGATCATGATGCTTCAGGAAAAGATCGGCGCTTCGTCGGGCGCTTTCAAACAAGCTCTCAACCTTGCTTAAATACCTGGCTTAGGGAGACACTTGCCAACCCGGCAGGAGTAACCCGGCGTTGGATCACGCCGCGTATCGAACGACTTCGAGTTCGCCCGAGCGATCCACCGAGGCGAGAAGGCGATCGACTCGCGCCATCGCGATGTTGTCCAACTCCGTTTCGCCGCACTGCCGGCACTGGAGGACTGGGAGCGCCCGCACAATCACGATCGACCTATCGCCGATCTTGAACGGCAGATCCGTCACCCGTTCTTCCATCGCTCCCCCGCAGACTCGGCATCTCACCTTGCGGTCCTCCTGAAACGTCCGTTCTCATCCCATTGTTCCGGATCGGGCAGATACATGGTTACCACACGAACATTATCGCCTTCGATGTCTGTGGCGACAAGAGCATGAAAGACGAATTCGGAAACCTCGCCCCTTAGCAGAAAGCTCGGGAGATATTTATCGTTGGCATATGTCTCGATAATTTCGAAAGTGGCGACAGCCCGGCTGAGCACTTCGCCGTTGAGTCGCCGCTCCTGCAAGCGCATGGTCACGTGATAATAGAGCGGGTGTTTCCGTATTCGTCGAGATTGTAGCCATCTGGCACAACGGCCATTGATCCATCTCTTCTAAGTTGCGCCTTACAGGCGTAGCATTTCCTGGTAATCACTACGAAAACAGAGATGGGAAGTTATACGCCAGCTACCACTATATTCTGGAAGGCAAGACCACTTTGCGGGGAGAACACCCGAAGCTGGCGAGTCCGCCGAAATGTATTCATCCAGAGAGGCTGTCTTGCAACTATGGCGACGGCTTTGCCCGATGCGAATTCATGAACTATGCCGAAGGGCGTTGGCTGTGCGAGAGCAAAGCGCCGTAGAAAAGCCTTGCAATCTGAACCCGTTCAATTCGTGGGTTCGACTTGCGGCCCCGATGACAACCCACAAACGCCGTAGTGTAGATCGAACCGCCGTCCCGTGCGGCGGTGCGTCACGCTGAAGCGTTATGCCACCCGCGTGTGTGGTACTTAGTTGGCGCTCGATCGGGCTAAGGCACAGAGGTATATACTCTCCGCAATGCCCTCATTCAGACTACTGGCAATCTTCTCGGTTATCGTGACCGCGCAGCTCGGATTCGCGCAAGGCTCACGCCCGCAAGCTCCCGCGTTCGACGCGTCGTTAATGGATATGCAGCCCCCGCCCGCACAGGGCGTAGCGATCCGCGCGGGCCGCTTGTTCGATCCGAAATCGGGCACGAATCTGCTGAATCAGGTGATCGTAATCAAGGGCGATCGAATTATCGATGTAGGCCCGCCCGAGCGCGTGCAGATTCCCGCGGGCGCGCGGATCGTCGATCTCAGCAGAGCCACGGTTCTCCCGGGATTAATCGATCGTCACGTTCATTTGATTCAGGACCAGGAACCCAACGACGGCCGCGCTGCCATGCTGGGACTTCATTACGCTCTGAAGGACTTGAACGCCGGCTTCACGACCCTCCAGGACATGGGCTCGGCTTTCACTTATGCAACGGTGGAATTGCGCGACGCGATCAACAGGGGATGGGTGCCCGGTCCGCGCCTGCAGGTTTCAGGGCCGCAGCTGAATCCCAGGGGCGCGACTTACTACCCGGCACCGTCCGTGGTGATGCCGTTCGGGCAAGGTCCGGGTGCCGGGGTCTGGCAACTCTCGCAGGATGTGAATTCACCCTGGCTAGCACGCGCGGCGGTGCGCGACCATTCGCACTACGGAACCGATTGGATCAAGGTCTACGAGACCGAGGATTATGAAGGCGGTGGCTATCCGCAACCGGATGGCGCCGGGGCGTTCACGCCGGATGGCAAAATGATCAACGTTCCCTCGCTGACACTCGAGGAGAACCAGGCAATCGTCGACGAAGCGCACCGGCGCGGTCTGAAAGTCGCGTGCCATGCATACGGCGGAGAAGGGTTGCGCAATTGCCTCGCGGCGGGCGTCGATATGCCGATGCATGTGATTGTGGGCGTCACCGGCGCGGAGGGACTCGACGATGAAACCATGCGGTTGCTCAAAGTCCCTTTGGCCGACGGCACCCAGCGTCCGGTGATTCAGACGCTTTGGGACCTGATGGGCGATCTCGAGCTGAAAGACAGAAAAGCTACGGGCGGCAAGACCACTCGCTTCCAGCTGACCGAACTGAGTTTCAAGCGGTTGGTGGCTGCCGGCGTGACCGAAGTGTTCGGCAGCGGAGCATACACCTTCGGACACGGTGTGCAGGCTTTCCAATTCGGCTGGTACGTGAAATGGGGGATGTCGCCGGCAAACGCGATTCGGATGGCCACGAGTAACGCGGCGGCGAGCCTGAATTTCGATCTCGGGAAACAGCTGGGCAGCGTGGAAAAGGGAAAGTTCGCCGATATTGTCGCCGTGTCCGGCGATCCCCTTGTGGATATCACGGAGATGGAGCGGATCAAGTTCGTGATGAAGGGTGGCGCGATTTTCAAAAACGATCTGAAGTAACGGCAAATTAGCCGATCCGAGCCGTCTTGCGCCGGGTTGCGAAGGTCTTTCCATCCAGCCGGATATCCATGTCAATGAGCGGTACGTCGGGTTCGGGCGTCGACACTGGTTCCTCAACAACCGGCTCTGGTACAACTGGTTCCTCGACCGCAATCGCCTCCGGAGCCGCGGCTTCTGCCCGCCGAATCTGCAGCAGCGAACGCAGGGCCGCGCTTCGAACCTCCGGATGCTCGTCCCTTAGCAACTCGGTGAGCGGCGGAACGAATGCGGCGTCGCCGATTTGTCCCATGGTCCATGCCGCGGTGGAGCGAAACGTGGGCACCGATGCGGTCACCATTTCGGTAACTTGCTCCACAATGCCAGGTTTTCCCAGCATGTGAAGCCCCACCAGCGCGTTTGCCGCCACACGATTCGATTCGTCTCGCACGCAATCTTCCAGCAGGGCCTGCGCGGAGGGCGAATTCAGGCCCCAGATCGCTTCGACGGCACTCGCTCGGGCTCCCGGATCGCTTCGGTTGAGCTGTCTCGACGCCCACTCCGCGTTTTGCAGGCGCCTTCCGATGAAGAGAGTGGCCTTGGCGGCGATCTGCGGATCGGGACTGTCCACGAGATGGCTCAGGATTGGTAACAAACGGCGCCCGACTGAAGTCTCATCGAACACATCGAGAACCCGGCACGAACGAGGACCATCAAACGCTTCAGCGTGATTCGACCCGCTCCGGTCGGGCAGTTTCCGGGCCAGCTTTACGTCAAAAGACAGATCGACTTTCACCAGCCGCCTGAACAGGGTTACCGACCGCCGGTGGGAGCCACGCGACGGATCCGCCACTTCTTCAAATACGGAATGGTGCCGCAGCATCAAGCTCGTCAGAATCTGGTGGGCGCTCGATTCTTCGGGCGAGTCAAGATATTCGAGTGCGGCGACCATGAACAACTCTGGAAGCTCGGTTGCCATGCGCCGAATCAAACGCACGCTGAGAGGGTTCGTGTCGAACTCGGCAATTGCCCGCTCCAGATAGATGTTAACCACAAGTTGATCGGCGTGCATATTCACCCGGCTAATCAGTGATCCTGCTGATCTATCGGTCTTCCTTAGCGGAAACTTTAGGCTACTCGTTTTGTACGAGGTAGTCCTTCGCGGCGCCCGGCTGGCTGTATTCGTAAGGGCCGCGGACGACTGGCCCGGTGTGTTCGGACCATTCGAGACCCGTCGCCTGCCATGGATTCCTCGGCGCGACGGGACCCCGACGTATGCTCTGGAAAAGATTCCACAAGAAGACCACCTGCGCGGATGCGAGGCAGAATGCGGAATAAGTGATCCATCGCTGCAGCGGCATTACCCGGGCGAGGAAATCGAACGTGGTGAAGTCGGAATAGCGGCGTGGGTTGCCCGCGAAACCGGCAAAGTGCATCGGCAGGAAAGTCGCGTACGCGCCGACGAACGTCAGATAGAAATGCAGCTTTCCCAGGCGCTCGTCCATCATGCGGCCGAACAGGAGCGGGAACCAGTAGAAGGTCGCTGCGAAGATGCCGAAAAGCGCGGCGATACCCATGATCAGATGGAAATGCGCCACCACGAAGTAGGTGTCGTGGAAATAGGCGTCGATCTCGGGTTGCCCCAGGAAGAGTCCGGACAAGCCGCCGGTTACGAAAATCGATACGAAGCCGAGCGAAAAGAGCATCGCGGTGGTGAGGCGCAGAGAGCCGCCCCACGCGGTTGCGATCCAGTTGAACGTCTTCACCGCGGATGGCGCGCCGATGACCATCGTTAAAAAAGAGAAGGCGATTGCCGACCAGGGGTTCAGACCGCTGATGAACATGTGATGCCCCCAGACCAGGAGTCCGAGGAACGCGATCGAGATGGATGCCCAAACCATCGCCCGGTAACCAAACACCGGTTTGCGCGAGAAGTTCGCGATCAGATGCGACACGATGCCCATGCCCGGCAGGATCGCGATATAGACCTCGGGGTGTCCGAAGAACCAGAAGAGATGCTGCCAAAGCAGGGGAGAGCCACCGCTGTGCTGGATCGTTTCATCGCCCACCAGTAGTCCGGCCGGGACGAAAAAGCTGGTGCCGCCGAGACGGTCGCACAGAATCAGCAGCAAAGCGGCGAAAAGAACGGAGAACGAGAGCAGGCTCAGAATGGCCGTGACGAACCAGTTCCAGCAGGTGAGCGGCATCCGCATCAAGGTCATGCCGGGGCCTCGTTCGTCGATCACGGTCGCGATCATATTGATGGCGGTGAGTAGAGATGATACGGCGAATAGCCCGATACTGAAGAACCAGAGGGTCTGGCCCAGGCCTTCGCCGGGTCCCGTGATTGCCCCGAGGGCGCTTAGCGGTGGATAGGCGGTCCAGCCGGAGAGCGGTCCGCCGCCGGTGGCGAGGAACGACGCGATCAATAGCGCGAACGAGAGGCCCGCGATCCAGAAAGAGGCCAGGTTCAAACGCGGGAACGCCATCCCGCGGGCGCCGAGTTGTTCCGGCAGAACGAGGTTTCCGAATGCGTTCAGGGGCGCGAGCGTGAGGACGAAGAACACCATGATCGTCCCGTGCAGGGTGAGCAGCGAGAGGTAGAATTCGGGCGCCATGACATCGCCTCCCACCTTGGTCTGCGGGTAGATCAGGTGGAAACGCATCACGAGCGAGAGCGCAGTCCCGACCAGAACAGCCAGCAGCGCGAGGAAGAAATACTGGCGCGCGATCGCACGGTGGTCCGTATTGAAGATGCGCGACCGCAGCCCTCGTTTCAGCGCTGTCGTTTCCATTGGTCGTATTCGGCGGGTGGCATCGCTATCAAAACGCTCCGCATCTGGCTATGCCCCAACCCGCACAATTCGGCGCACGCGATTTCCCAGGTCCCGGGCCGGTCGACATGGATTTCGAGAGGGATTTCCATCCCGGGCACGATGTCCTGTTTGGTGCGTAATTCGGGCACGAAAAAGTCGTGGATCACGTCGCGCGAGTGCAGCAATAACAGAACGTCGCGCTGTGCCGGAATGCGCAGAGTCGCCGTGACGATATCGTCTTTCCCGGTGGGGTCTTTGGGATCGATGCCGACCGGGTTTCCGCCTGCATCGCTGATGAATTCGATGGCGGTATGGCCAAAGTGGCCGTCCGGGCCGGGATAGCGGAAATTCCAGGCAAACTGGTGCGCGTGAACTTCAATCGTTTCCTTGCCGGCGGCCGCGACCGGCACTTTCGCCCAGCCGCGCGATCCGAGCATGGAAAGGGTGATGAAGAGCGCGGCGGTGGCTGCGATCCACGCGAGTTCGAGCCGGCGATGGCCGGTCGTCAGCGACGCAATCAGGCGCTTTCTTCCCCGCATGATCGTCCATGCGAGAAGAAGCTGGGCCGCAATGAAGATGATGCCGGTGATCCAGAGGGTCAAGGTGAACTGGTGATCGTATGCAAGACCTTCAGCTGTGATCGGAACGGGAAACCAGACCGGCTTCGCCGCAAAAAGAATACAGCCGGCCAGCGTGAGGAGAAACAAAATGAGGCCGAGCAGCATCGATCACCATGTTACGTCCGTCGTACACTGTCGCTCTAAACTGGAGATGATGATTGCCCGGATATTCGCGGCTCTTGCACTGACTGCCTGTGCGTGCGCCCAGACCGTTTGTCCTCCCACCCCGCAATTCTCCACGTGCGACCTGGTCTTCGACATTCCGTCGGCGAAAAGCGATCAGCCGCTCGATCTGCAGGCCGAGTTTCGCTCGCCGCATCAGAATACCGGGGTGGTGCGGGCATTCTGGGATGGTGGCACGCGCTGGATCGTCCGCTACACTCCGGCCGAATCGGGCACATACGCGTGGCGGTTGACCAGCGGCATCGCCGGCTTCAACGGTAAAGAAGGCCAGTTTACCGCTACTCCGGTTGATAAACCCGGTTGGCTTCGCGCCGCCAACGTGCACCACTTCGCCTTTGTCGATGCGGCCAACCCAAACAATCTGACTCCGCACCTTTGGATGGGCGCAGTGATTCCGGGCTTCGCGGCGATGAACCTGATGCAATGGAAGTCCCTGGTCGATACGCGGGCGACCCAGCACTTCAATCACCTCGGGATCACTCTGGTGGATGAATCCGGCACGGGCAGTTTCCAATCGCCTGAATTTTTCCGCACGGCGGAAGAGAAACTCCGCTACGCGAATCAGAAAGGCATCATCGTCGATATAGCCTTCTTCGGGCCGAACGGATTGATGGACCGCCTTCTCCCCTCGCGCAGCACCCGTGAGAAATGGTTCACTTACGCTCTTTCGCGACTCGCCGCGTTTGATGTGACATGGCAGGGAATCGAAGGCTGGGAGACCTATGAAGACGGTCGCGCCCTGCTCAAAGAGATTGCGGATTACCTGACCAATCTCGATCCCTATAAGCACACGCGATCGACGCGGGCGAGCGTCTCGTCCGGGCCGTTGGTCGATGACGGCTGGCTGCGTTACCGCTCCTACCAAACCGGAAACGACGATCAGATCGGGCCGATCGACCAGCAGATTTATCAATACCCGGCAGTCAGTAATTTTGCAAACGATACAGTAGACGCCGACACCTTCCGTCATCGCCTCTGGAACGCCACCGCGAGCGGGCAGTATCCTTCAACTGCGATTCCGAACGAGCAGGCCGCGAATGAAATGAAGGTCTGGTACGACTTCATGCAGGACACGAGGCACTGGGAGCTTGAGCCATTCTTCGATGTCGATAACGGGCGGGGCCTCGCGCTCGAAGGCGTCGAATACATCATTTATGTGGAGAAGCCAGGACCTGTCCGAGTGACCCTGGAAAAACATGGCTATGACGGGAGGTGGTTCAATCCCGCCACCGGGCAATCGGTGAAGCTGAAGGAAATCAAGACTGAGGTCTTCACGGGCGAGCCCCCGGACCGCTCGCATGACTGGGTGCTGCAGATTTCGCGGGAAGGCCACAAGGCGTCGATGCTGAAAAGCTACAAGTTCATTTCGCGTGACCAGGAAATCGTGCTGCAGGAGGTGGAAGGGAATCCGGATAAGGTTCCGTTCGATGTGGTTGAGCCTTCGGGGGATACGATTTCTCTGAGTAAGCCGGCGGAGTATTCGATCAAAATGAAGCGGGAAACAAAGGCGCTGCAGCACATGATGTACGAATGGACCGGCGAGGTTACCGTGGATAACCGGAGTTACCGCATCATCGGTACGGGCGCGAATGGAACTTTCCGTATACCCGCCAACATCGCGCGGGATTACCCGGTCGCGCTGCATGTGAAGGTGCTGGGAATGAATGCGCTCGGGAAGGTTTACACGCTCGACCGCAATTACACGCTGACCAGATGATGATCACGCTGGCAGTCGATACCACGGCGGAATTCGGCAGCATTGCGCTGGCCGATGAAAATGGCGTTCGCGATGAAGTGCTGGTTCACGCGCCGCAGGGCTTCAGCCAGGTAATCTTCGGGGAAATCGAAGCGCTGCTGGAACGGCAGCGCGTCCGGTTGCCGGAGATCGACCTGTTTGCCGGGGCTTCGGGCCCGGGCTCATTCACCGGTGTTCGCGTCGGCCTTTCCGCGATCAAAGGATTGGCCGAGGTCTTCGGGAAACGAGTGGTCGCGGTATCGAATCTTGAAGCGCTGGCCGAGTTCGGAGAAACCGATGCGCGCGCCACCGTCATTGACGCGCGGCGCGGCGAGGTTTATGCCGCGGTTTACGACGGGGCGGGGAACCAGATTGTTCCCGAGGCGGTGCTGCCTTTCGAGAATTTTCTCAATATGCTCGCCGGGCGGCAGGTCGAATGGATCTCCCAGGGTTTCGAGCCGCTGGCGGGATATAACGGCATCACCGCGCCCCTTGCGATTGCCGGCTCAATCGCCCGCATTGCGATTCGGAAAGCGAAGCAGGGTCTGGCGCGCGACCCGGCTGCCATTGAGGCGAATTACGTGCGCCGATCCGACGCCGAGTTGTTATGGAAGGAACTATGACCCCAACGATGCGAAACTTGCCGATCAGGAGCATCAGTTACCCTGAATTTTCGTGCCCTGATGGAAGAGCATCTGCCACCGACCATCGTTAATAACCCAGAGCGAACTACGTAACGACGCGGATTCTGAATAGTTTGCTTCGTCTCGCGTCACTGCCCGATACGTTACAAGCGCAACGCCTCCTCCCAGAATTTTCACTCGCAGATCGGAAACCGAGAATCGGCCCGGCGGTTCCGCTCGAAGAGCCTCTATGATGTCTTGCTTCCTGAAAATGCGCCCTGAGCTTCCAAACTCAGTAAAGTCATCCGCCAGCAGGGACGATAACAATTCAGGGCTTTTCCTGCCGTCAGGACGCAGCAATTCAAGTTCAAGTGCCTGCAGGTGCCCTTCGACTGGACGTTTATTCTTTTCACTCATGCTGAAACCGGGATGATTTATTAGAGGAGCGGTTACAGAGCAAATGGCATTTTGCGCAAAGGACCTTTTTCGGGACGCGTGGGGGCCGTCGCTGGCGCTGTTTCAGATTACTGTCGTTCAATCACCGCCAACACGGGTCTTTCGCCGGCCGCTTTGCCGGTGATGGGCGCGCGCGGGAGCGCATCGTCGCCGGGCTCCATAATGAACGTCTGCTCCAGCGAGTACCAGGGGCCCTGCACGTCCGGCGCGGGTGCGGGCTCATTCTCGTGCCGAACGTAATTCCCCACCAGCGCCTGGGTGACGCCAAACTGCACGTCGGTTTCGAGGTACGGGTCGTCGTTCACGAAAACCTGCGAAATGTGTGTCTTGTAGCCAGGTTTCCGAATCAGAAAATGCACGTGCGCCGGGCGCATATTGCCTCGGCCCTGTGCACGTATCAGTTGACCCACCGGCCCGTCGATCGGGATCGGATAGCCGGCGGGCTTGATACTCCGGAAACTGAAGCGGCCCTGGGCATCGGTGATAAATTTGCCGCGCAGGTTCATATCGGCCTGGCCAGGATCTTGGTTTTCGTAAAATCCTTCCGTCGACGAATGCCAGACGTCGGCCTCGGCACCGGCCACCGGACGTCCCTGGTTATCCTTCACTGTCGCGGTCACAAACAGCGCAGGGCCTGGAGTGGGCGACCGCACGATCGAACCGCCATTTTCCGTGCGCGGGGAATCGAGACGCCAGAACGGCCCGAGCATGTTGGCCGTCGTCTCTGTCTGCCCGTTATTACCGTTGTTGAGGAGGCAGATGAGCGACGAAAACCCCAATGAGCCGCAGAGCAGAACGACTTCGTTGTGCGATTCATTGGTGTGCTTGCCGAGTTCGACCACAAACGCGCATCCGTCGCGCAGCTCTTTTTCGGTTAGTCGCACTTCGCGGGCAAATGCGTGCAGATGGCGGACCAGGGCGGAGAGAATTTCGCGGGTTCGCGGGTCTTTCGTGCGCTCCACCTCGCTCAGCACAGCCTTGGTAACGTCGTTTTGATCTTTAATAATCATTTTT
>JBEKTF010000084.1:0-22393 GCA_049516355.1 Bryobacteraceae bacterium
ACTGACATTGACCTCTTCACCTTTAACGGCTTCTGGAACGCGGCCTCGCTTCTTCTTCCGAACCTCATATCGTTGCCGCCGCCGCAGTCACGTTCTACCCGACACCGGTCCGAATAAAGTCACTCACCAGAAAGCAGATCCATAACCCGCCATTCGTGGACTGTGTACTGTGGCGAAATCTGCTCAAGAATCCACAGATATGCCACACACGAATTGGAAACTTCGCTGTAGCCCGCCATTTCAACGCTTACTGACTGCGGATCGTTCGATTCTTTTCTCGCATATTGGTTGGCAAGTTCGTTACAGCGGAGCCGTCGAGAAAAAACTTCGGCTGTCCTCTTCTCATGAAATTGGTGATACCCGCCAACGCCTCCAGCACCGACCGCGAGGCCGACGAAGAACATCAATGCTGCGATCATCCAACCGCGTCTTGTCATGACAGTAAGATTTCTATCCGCTTCGCCACACCCCGCCCTTGCTCCCGGCTAGGTTCCGGTTCAAGTGCCACCCTCAGCCGTTAGACTTCTTGCGCGGCCTTCCGCCCTTCCGGTTCTTCCGCATGGCCGCTATTTTGGCGAAGTACTCCGGCCCCCTCTCAGCGGTCTTGCGTCCGCCGAGCTTTCCCATGAGGATCGCCGGAGAGGCGACTAGTTGCGCAACGCGGTCCAATAGCTCAAGCGAATCCTCAATGCATGCCTTGCAATCTTCCAGCGTTGCGGACTTAAGGCCATGGCGGAGCCGTTTCCTGACCTTCGACATCTCCCGAATTGGTCCTGACAGGGCGTCAAACTGTAACGCTGAGTCGTTCCCGCAGCCGGTTTGGATCAAACGCGTCGACAAGGCGAGCGCGGCATTCAGCGATTTGCGCGCCGATGCTACGCAAGAATGAGGATCGGAGATTGTATCGAGGGCTAGATTGGTCTGGCTGATATGGCCGTGAAGTTCCTTCAGGTCGCGGCGGGTCGATGGGTTTGCCATGAACTTAATTTAGCAAGCGCCTGCTGTTTTTCGCAAGCCAAACGTTCCGTATAAAGTTAAGATCGCCAGACATAACTATTATGTCCGGCGAAACAGGCATGTGCACTTGGCCCGTTACGCGAGGATCGTCGGCCATCCGGGGGCGCTGGGCACGGCGTTAAGCGAACAGCGTTGGGTTTAACCCGCAAGGCCGGGGATTCCCCCAGCGCTTTTCGCGGCTCGGACCGCGCGCAAAACTGCTTTCGCCATCGCTTCGGCCGCCGCAACGCCCACTTCGTCAACCGAAGCGCGTTCCTTGCCGAGCGAAATCGCGAATGTGATGTCGCCGTCGCTCATCGTATTGACCGGCGAAATGGTTCGCGCCACACCGAGACTCGCCAACGCGGCCAGTTTGTTGGTCTGAACCCGATCCAGACGGGCGTTTGTCGCCACCACGGCCAGGACTGTATGTCCTCCACCACCGGAGGGATTTAACCCATGCCGCATCGCCGCCGCCGAATTCGCAAATTCCCGGCTACTCACGGACTTCCGGGCGCCTGCCACAATGTGCCCGTTCGCCGGATCGATCACATCCCCGAGAGCGTTCACGGCAATCAATGCTGCAACCATTACGCCTGAGCCAAGCGTGAGCGACGCGCTACCGATCCCACTCTTCATCGCCTGCTTCATTCCGAAAATCTTGCCCACGGTAGCCCCGGTGCCGGCGCCGACGTTTCCTTCCGCCACCGGACCGTCGTTCGCCGCCATCGCGGCCTTTTCCCCCATCTCACGCGTTGGCCGCATATGGGCGCTCCCGATACCGAGATCGAAAAGGATTGCTCCGGGCACAATCGGAACACGAGCGACGCCCGCATTGAAACCGATCCCGCGTTTTTCGAGAAGGTTGCGGACGCCGCAGGTGGTTTCGAGCCCGAACGCGCTGCCGCCCGAGAGCACGATCGCGTGGACATTTGGAGCCACATGGCCCGGGTGCAACGTGTCGAGTTCGCAGGAACCCGTGGCCGAGCCGCGAATGTCCACCCCGCCCACGGCATCGGTCCCGCAGAGAATCGCCGTGCATCCGGTGAGCGCAACGGAATCCGTTGCATGCCCGACGAGGACGCCGGGAACGTCCGTCAACCCTTTCATATCGCGCTCGTTAACAACCCTTGTATGCTAGCATCGACTTCGTAGACGCAAGCGCCCAGGCCGAGAGGTCGGTTGGGCGCTGAAAAGTAAGCGCACAGGTCGAAGGGTCCGTTGTGTGCGCCGGGAGAGAGCGCACAGGCCGAAGGTCCGTTGTGTGCGCCGGGAGAGAGCGCACAGGCCGAAGGTCCGTTGTGCGCGCTAAAAAAAGGGAGCGCACAGGCCCGAAGGGTCCGTTGTGCGCTAATAAGAAGAAGAGAGAGCCTCGAAGATCCAGTGCTTGACATCCTCAAGGGCCCTATCCTGGCGATACAGGACTTCTTCGAGTTGACTGGCCGGGCGATCTGGAACGTCGCGCGCAAGCCCCATTACGTCGACGACATCCTGCTGCAAATGGATTCGATCGGCTTCGGCAGCATCCCCATCGTTCTTCTCACCGGCTTTTTCTCGGGCGCGGTCATGGCCATGCAGATGGGCCGCAGCCTGCAGAACTATGGGCAAGTCGGACGCACGGGGGAGTTGGTCTCCATCATCCTGGTGCGTGAGTTGGGGCCTGTGCTGGCGTCCGTGATGGTTGCCGGCCGAAACTCTTCGGGTATCGCCAGCGAACTGGGATCGATGAAAGTCACCGAGCAGATCGACGCCATGCGCGCGCTCGGGACGGACCCGGTGCAGAAACTGGTGACGCCGCGGATGATTGCCACCGCGATCATGCTGCCTGCCCTGACCGTGATCGACGACTTCGTCGGTATGGTCGGCGGATGGGTGATGGCAAAGATTCTTTTCGGGCTGCCGACGCGGCAATACTGGACCTCGACCTGGCAAGCTTTGGTGTGGAACGACGTCGGCCAGGGATTGCTCAAACCATTCATTTTCTCGTTTGCCGTCTCTCTGATCGGCTGTTTTTATGGCCTCCGCGCTTCGGGCGGAACGCAGGGCGTCGGCCGCGCGACTACGCAGGCGATGGTTTGGGCCTCGGTCGTTATCTTTATCCTGGATCTTTTTATCAGCAAGATCTTCGTCAGCCAGACGGGTTCATAATGCCGGGCGAAAGAGCAAGTCTGCTGCGTTTCGAGAATGTCGGCGTCGTTTTCCCGGATGGGGCCCAAGCCCTGGATGGGGTTTCTTTCGAAATGCGGGAGGGCGAAACAAGGATTCTGCTGGGCGCGGCCGGCAGTGGGAAAACGGTTCTTCTGAAAGCGTCCATGGGTTTGATCCCCACTACGACGGGGCGCGTCTACCTGTTCGGCGAGGACATCACGGGGAAGCGGGAGGTGGAACTGTTCGACCTTCGCAGCAAAATCGGCATGCTTTTCCAGGAAAGCGCGCTCTTCGACTCGATGACTGTCGCCCAGAATGTGGCATATCCCTTGCTGAACCAAAGAGCGATCAATATGCCGCGCGAGAAGATGGAGCCCGCCGTCCGCGAGTCCCTGCGATTCGTGGAACTGGAGCAAACGATGGGTTTCTATCCCAGCGAGCTCTCCGGCGGCATGCGGAGACGCGTCGCGATCGCGCGCGCAGTCGTCAATAAACCGCCCTTGCTATTGTACGATTCGCCCACCTCGGGGCTCGACCCGATCACAGCGCATACTATCATGGCGCTTATTATCAAAGAGCGCGACGTGGATAATACGACGGCGATTGTCGTTAGCTACCGCTATCAGGATGGGAATCTGGTGGCGAATTTCCGCTACAATCCGGAAAGTGGCCGGCTGGATCCAGTTGAGCGAAAAACGGGGACGAACACGGTATTCATGGTTCTTCGTGAAGGCCGTCTGATCTTTGAAGGCAATCAGGCGGATCTCGAATCGTCCGCAGATCCCTATATATCCAAGTTCGTGAAGCTTCCTGAAAAAGACGCTGCCTGATTATGGCCTCTCAGAAGAAAGTTCGGTGGGCGGAGTTAAGGTCGGGCATCCTGGCGACGGTAGCCCTCGTCATCGCCGGTGTTCTCATCTGGCTTCTGTCGAGTCAGAACAACATTTTCACCGGCAACTTCCATTTGCGAACCTATCTGGAGGACTCGCAAGGTTTGAACGCGAACGACCCGGTCCGGGTGAATGGCATTCTGGTCGGTTACATCGGAAGCATCAGGCTCTCCGGATCGCGCGATCCGAAGCGGACCGTCGAGATCGATATGGTGATTCAGAACAAATATCTCGATCAGATTCCGGACGATTCGAAATCCGCCATCAGTTCGGCGAACCTGCTGGGCTCCAAGTACGTAAACATCACCAAAGGAACGCATCCGAAGCACGTCGAACCTTCGGGCGAAGTCCAGTCGCTGCCGAATCAGGGCATTCCCGAGATCATGGCGCAAAGCACCAGCCTCCTGGCACAGTTTCAGACCATCCTCGGCCGCGCGGACGGCTTGCTCGCAATCGTGGAAAATGGCCAGGGCAATGTCGGGAAATTGATCAAGGACGACACCCTGTACAACCGGCTCAATGCGACGGCGGGCGAAGTGGAACAGCTTGTCAAAGACGTCCATGACAGCAATGGCACGATCAGCCATCTGCTTTACGACGATACGCTGTATAACGACATCAGGAAGCCGATCCAGCGCATCGACGACATGCTCGCGGAAGTCCAGCAGGGCAAGGGGACATTGGGGAAGACGATGTACGATCCCCAGCTTTACGATGAGGCTCGCGCATCGATCGCGGACGCGAAACAGTTGCTCGAAAACCTCAAAGCCGGCAAAGGAACCGCTGGAAAGCTGCTGAACGACGACGAGATTGCCAACCAGCTCACACTGATCTCGCAAAAAGTGAATACGGCAATCGACAAAATCAATTCGGGCCAGGGAACGATCGGGCAATTGATGGTAAACTCGCAGCTCTACGACTCCCTGAATGGGACGATGCGCGAAGTGAATTCGCTGGTCAAGGACATACACGCGAATCCGAAGAAGTTCCTGCGCATCAAGCTGGCAATTTTCTAGTGGCTCTACGTTTGAGGCTTAATGAACGGCTAGGTTTGGTGGGGCAGGCGGTTTCGCCTGCCAGCCCGCGCTGGACCACGGCCAGCCTTCCGGGGCGCACACCAACCCAGCCGCAACCGGGTTTTCCTCTATATAAGCCGTGGTCCGCTCTATTTGACTCGAACGGCGCAGGTAATGATCCCAGGACTCGTCCTGCCAACACGGCTGCCCGGTCCGGCCCAGTATCCGGTTTGCGCTTCTGGCCGTCGATCCTTTCAACCATCTCATCAGCACAGGGACCGGGACCAGATGGCGAATCAACAAATGCGCGTGGTTCGGCATCACCACCCACGCGGCAAGACGATAGAAATGCCTCTCGCAATCTCCGATCAGAATGGAGTGGGCGACCAGGTCAGCAATCCGAGGGTCGCGAAGCCACCGGGGTCCCGAGGCGCGCCGATCCAGAATACGATCCTGAGCCACGAAAGCATGGCCGCGAGTGGGGTAGATAGTGGAATCCGCCCTGGCCAGTAGCGATCCCCATAAGCGCCAGGTGAGGAACAGATGAGAATCATTCGGATGGAAATGCGGCAATCTTCTTCGGTATTCGGGCATTTTAAGGGCGGCAGGCGAAACCGCCTGCCCCACCCAAATTAGGTGTCTCCAGACATGGAAGAATCTCATCAAAATGTAGAAACTCGAGACTGTCCAGGTTTCCCCCGATGACGCAGGCAAGACGGCTCATAGTCAATGGCGACGATTTCGGCTTCACCGAGGACGTGAATGAAGGAATCGTCGAGGCTTTCCGCCATGGAATTCTCACCGCGACCACGTTGATGGCGAACGGCGATGCGTTCGATCACGCAGTGAATCTCGCGCACCAGACGCCTTCACTCGACGTCGGGTGCCATCTCGTGCTTGTGCAGGGCAAAAGCGTTCTCGATCCCTCGCGCGATCTGCCCGCAACATTGCCGGAACTGGTAAGCGCTCTACTGCAAAGGAAGCTGCAGGTTTACGACGAGCTTGCGGCGCAGGTGCGCAAGATCGCCCGCGCCGGCATTCGCCCCACTCATATCGATACTCACAAGCACACGCATCTGCTGCCGCCCGTGCTCGATGCGATCGCGCAAGTCGCGCAGGACTACCGGATTCCCTGGGTGCGACGGCCTTTCGATTTCGGTGTCGACACCGGCGCGCGCATCACAAAAAGCGCGGTGGCTTTGGGAATACGCGTCACGCGGCCCGGTTTCACCAGAGCGTTGGGGAAACTGAGAACCACCGACTATTTCACCGGTTTCCAGATCACTGGCTCTCTACACGGCGCGAATCTCATCGATACCCTGGAGCGCTTGCCGGAAGGCCTGACGGAGTTCATGTGCCATCCGGGGAAATTGGGGCCGCAACTGCGCGCCGCGAAGACGAGGCTGAAAGAAAGCCGTGAGATCGAACTAGCCGCTCTGGTATCGAGCGAAGTTCGGGATGTGATCGAACGGCGTGGGATTCAGCTGGTGGACTATATCAGCGCCCAATCGAGAAGTTGACGTCGATATCGGTCACAACCTCCACCGGGTCTCCGTTCAGAAGCGTCGGTTGATAGCGCCATTGCTGAACAGCTTCCATCGCGGCGGCGATCAGCAGCGGAGGTCCGCTCAGGACCTGCAGGTTCCTGATCGCACCATCGCGCCCGATGATGGCCTGGATTTTCACCGTGCCTTGCGTGCGAGTAGCGCGCGCAAGCGATGGATAGGCGGGCCGAGGTCCGAACAGCAGTTTTGCGGATTGCACGCCGCTCGTGATGCGAACGGGCACGGAAGGCGATAGCGGCTGCGGCCTGGCTGTCGGAACGGAAGGAGGCGCGGGCGGAATGGTTGTTCCCGGCAGCAATGCGGATAACGACGGCCCTGTCGCTACGGCCACTCCGGCATTCCCGATCTCCGGGGCATCCGGCGTCATGTCGATGTGCCTGGGTATGGACACGGGAGCTTGCAATCCAATCGAACGAAACACAGGCCGACTGGCGGCATCTCGCCGAGCCACTGGCTTTGCTTCCGGTTCAGGCGAATGTTTGAGTGTCTGCAGCGGCAGCCAGACTGAGACGTTCGCCGGGCGCTCCAGCACCGCCACGCGCACCAGGGGCGCAAGGAACGCGATCGCCACAAGACCTGTTTGCAGTAAGAGAGAAGCCGCGACCGTCCACGGTCTCCGGGTTTTTGCGCGCGCATCGACGAAGGTTTGATCGAACAAGGTTTCTCCTTTTTCGCTGGAGTAGACACCGCGTGGCAGCGGGAAGTTCCGCATGCCCGTTCATCGAGCTGCCGGGCCGATGTATCACCATCGCGATGCAGGTGCAATAGCGGATGTCCTGCTCTTCATGTAGGCTTTGAACAACGTGAAAAAGCTTCTTTTCGTGCTGGTCCTGGCCGTCGCCATGGCGGGGCTGAGCCACGCAGCAGTCGTTGCCAAACCGAACACCGTAACAGCGAAACTGCCTGACGCTCAAATCGAGCGGAATATTCGGGCGAAATTCACAAAATCAAAAATAAATGCGGAGCATTTCACTGTATCCGTACAGAATGGCATCGCCACCCTTGCCGGCAAAACGGACGTGATTCAGCACAAGGGGGTGGCGACGCGGCTGGCAAAAACCGGCGGTGCTCTGGCTGTGCGGAATAACATCCAGGTTTCGGATGAAGCAAGGGCGAAAGCAGCCGCGAGACTGGCGAAAAATCGCGGAGGCGACGGTCAAATTGCGCGAGCCGCCGTTGTCTCCGCGGCCGATGTCTCCGCCGCTGTTGTCCCCAGGGTGGCGCCCGGTACGGTCCCCGCCGCGAAGCCGAAATAAAAGAAACGAAAAATGCAGGCGGCAATCACAAGGAGGGATGACGCCGCCCGCAGTGGGCCCCCGTGCGGTAAGTGTCTGAAGCCAACCGCGATACCCAAGCCCATTATGTGCGGGCGGCGTGAATTTGCAAAGTGTCTCTGTACTGGTACTGGAAGCGTGAGTCTATCGGTGCGAATCGGTTGAGAATCGATATACGGTTGTGGACTGGTAATGGACACCCGGTTTCAAAACAACCTGCGGAAAATCCGGCTTGTTGGGTGAGTCCGGAAAGTGTTGCGTCTCCATACAAAAGGCCGCGCGCGGCCCGTATGTCTTACTGCCTTTTCCAGTCAGAGTTCCGTCCAGATGATTGCCTGTATAAAACTGGAGGCCCGGTTCCGTCGTAAGAACCTCCATAATTCGCCCGGATTTGGCTTCCGTAACCCTCGCCACGATATCGAGCGCGGCGCCCCCGCTGTTCAACACAAAGTTATGATCGTAGCCTTTGCCGAACGCCAGTTGTTCATCGCCGGAATCGATCCTTTCGCCGATCGCGTGCGGCTGCCTGAAATCGAACGGAGTGCCTGCCACGCTCCGCAACTCGCCTGTGGGGATCAGGTCTTTGTCGACGGGAGTGAACCGATCCGCATAAATCGCAACCCGATGCGATAGTACGTCTCCTTCACCCTGCCCGGCCAGATTGAAATAGGAATGGTTGGTAAGATCCAGAACCGTGTCTTTGTCGGTAGTGGCGGCGTAATCGATCTGCAGTTCATTGTTATCGCTGAGAGTATATGTAACCTTTACCGAAAGATTCCCAGGATAGCCTTCTTCGCCATCCGCGCTGGTATAGCTCAACTCCAGAGCCTGGTTGGCGACTTCTCTCGCGATCCAAAGCCGTTTGTCAAAACCACGGATTCCGCCGTGCAGCGAGTTATCCCCATCGTTCTTCGCCAAAGTGTATTCGACGCCGTTCAGCGTGAACTTCCCGTGGGCGATGCGATTGGCGTATCGCCCGATGATGGCGCCGAAATAAGGGGGCGGCTTCAAATAATCTTCGAATTTGTCAAATCCGAGGACAACATCGCCCATAACGCCATTCCGGTCGGGCACTTTCAGCGAAACAACAACTCCACCGTACGTCGAGATTGTGGCCTCGGCGCCCTGGATATTGGTCAGCGTATAGAGATCGACCTGCGCGCCGTCCGCGGTCTTTCCGAAAGGCCGGCTGGTGATTTGACGTACGACTGTTGGTTTCTTCTTTGAGGAACAGGCAGTGGCAAAAACCGCCGCCAGCAGCACAATAGCAGCGAGCTTCAGTAAAGTAGCGATGCGAGCCATCACGTTCTCCCCCCTCTGACTAATGGAGTAACGGGCTAACGGGCTAATGCCGGAAGTGTCGCACGCCGGTGAAGACCATCGCCAGATCGAGCCGGTCCGCCGCCGCGATCACCTCGGGGTCCTTGACCGATCCACCGGGCTGGATGAAAGCGGTGGCGCCAAATTTCGCCGCCTCTTCAAGACCATCAGGAAACGGGAAGAAGGCGTCCGATGCGACCACCGTACCGGCGAGCGGCAGATGCGCTTTCATCGCGCCGATTTTGACCGAATCGACCCGGCTCATCTGTCCCGCTCCAACCGCCGCAATCTGCCCCGGGCGGGCGTAGACTATCGCATTCGACTTGACGTGTTTGACCACTTTCCAACCGAATCCCAATGCGGCCCATTCCTCGGCCGTTGGTACCCGGCGGGTCTTGACCTCGCACGTTGAGAGGTCGAATGTGGCGCGATCGGCAGTCTGCGCGAGATAGCCACCGGAAATGCTTTTGACGACCAGAGGATCGTCGGCGCCTGTGACACGGACCAGACGCAGGTTCTTCTTCGCTTCCAGAACCTTCAACGCCGCCCCGGAATAAGCGGGCGCGGCAATCGCTTCCACAAAAAGCTTCGCCATCTCGATCGCCGTCTCTTCGTCCACTTCGCGATTCAATCCCATCACGCCGCCGAAAGCCGAAACAGGGTCGCATTCGAGCGCCTTCCGGTAAGCCTCCGCGAGCGATGATTGCTCCGCGCAGCCCGCCGGATTCGTATGCTTGATGATCGCCGCGGCAGGACCGGAAAACTCGCAAACCAGCTGCCATGCCGCGTCCAGATCGACAAGGTTGTTGTACGAAAGTTCCTTGCCGTGCAGTTGTTCAGCGCCCGCGATGCCGTCCGTCCCGGCGGCGTAAAGCGCTGCCTGCTGATGCGGGTTCTCGCCATAGCGCAACGACATCCGCCGCGGTGCCCGGATGTCGAGCACCGCGGGGAGCGTTTCAGGTGCGGCGCCCACCTGGGCTAAACGTGCGCTGATCGCCCGATCGTAGTTGGCCGTGGTCTGGAACGCCTGTTTCGCCAGGCGCCATTTCGTATCCCGGGAGAGCTTTCCGCTCGCGCGCAGTTCTTCGAGAATCGATGTGTAATCGGCGGGCGACGTCACGATCGCCACATCCTGCCAGTTCTTCGCGGCCGAACGAATCATCGTGGGACCGCCGATATCGATGTTTTCGATCAGCTCCTCGAGCGGCGCATCGGCGCGCGCGGCGATCTTCTCGAACTGATACAGGTTGACCACCACCATGTCGATCGGTTCGATGCCGTGCTCCCGCAGCGCAGCCGCATGTTGCGGATTTTCGCGAACCGCGAGGATTGCGCCCGTGATCTTCGGATGCATCGTTTTGACGCGCCCGTCGAGCATTTCGGGAAAGCCGGTAACGTCACTGACGTCCCGCACGGGGATTCCCGCTTCGCGCAGAAGCCGGGATGTACCGCCGGTTGAAATGAGTTCGGCGCCGAGTTTCGCCAGTCCGCCTGCGAATTCGGACACACCTGTTTTATCGGTAACGCTGATGAGAACGCGCACGTTCTGATTATGCCGCGCACTCGCCGCGGCCCAGCTGCAGCGAGAAGTCGTCCGTGTCTCCCCAGTCCTTGTAAACATCCGGATCCGCACCTGAAGGCTTCGCCAGATCCGCCAGGTAAGCGCGGAAGAATTCAATCTTGAAGCGCAGCACGTAATTCCGGAACGTCTCGCCTTCTCGATGGTTCTGCCGATAGTGCGCGAGAATCCGTTCGACGGCTACGGTCGCCAGTTTCGCGGGCATACTCTGCACCTGCAGGCCGAAACGCATCACGCCCTGCTCGTCATATCCGCCGCCCAGCAGCAGCTGGTAGTACGGAACTTCCTTCTTCACGCCGCCCACATCGATCTTGCGCGCATTGCCGTAGAAACCGATCTCGGCGGTCCAATGCTGGCCGCAGGAATTCGGGCAGCCGCTGATATTGATCTGCAGCGCGCGCACCGCCGGGTCGTCATAACCAAGCGCCAGATCGTGCATCGCATAACCCAGGTTCATCGATTTTGTCAAAGCAAGATTGCAAGAGTACGCCCCCGGGCAAGTGACCACATCCTGCAGTTCACGCGCGCCTGGAGTTCCGAGGTCAATGGCTTTCAGCGCCGCATGCACGCGCGGCAAAAATCCGAGTTGAACGAAGCCGAGGACGAGGTTTTGCTCCACCGTCACGCGCAGACAACCGTCGCCGGCCTCACGCGCAATCTTCGCCAGTTCCCGCATCTGCGAGCTGGTGAGATTGCCTTGATCGATCCGCACCGTGACCATGGCATAGCCGGTTTGTTTCTGCTCTTCCACGTTCGATTCCAGCCAGCGGTCGAACTCGGCGTCTCCCGACGAACTCTTGTTCACTACGGGAAGCAGCGCACCGGTGCCGAGCGGCAAAGGTTTGCTCAAATACCCACCAAAGCCTTCCGGAACCGTCTCCGGCGTGGCGATGCCGCCATTTTCAAGGATGTCGGCATATTCCTTATCGACCTGTTCCTTGAGCCATTCAAAGCCGCGTTCGCGCATCACGAACTTCAGCCTTGCCATGTTGCGATTCTTGCGGTTTCCATACTGATTGAAGACCCGCAGCACCGCTTCGATCCGGTTGACGATCCGTTCCACGGGAAGAAACTCGTCGAGCAGCCGCGCTTCGACGGGCAAAGGCCCCAATCCGCCTCCTACCACGACGCGGAAGCCCTTCTGTCCGTCGCGCATCACAGCTTTCACACCCACGTCATGAATCGCCGCAATTGTGCAATCGCCATCCGTGCAGCCGTCAAACGAAATCTTGAACTTGCGCGGCATCGCATCGGTGAGGCTCTTACGCAGAAACGCATAGGCAACCTGCCGGGAGTAGGGCCGCACATCGAAAACTTCATGCCGCGTCAGGCCGGCGTACGGGCAGGCCGTCACGTTCCGGACCGTGTTGTAGCAGGCTTCGCGGCTCGTCATGCCGACGTCGTGCAGCATATGCATCGCATCGGCGAACGAGGTGAGCGGCACGAAATGGAACTGCATGTTCTGGCGCGTGGTGAGGTGGCCTTTGCCGCCGGCGCAGAAGTCGGAAACGTCGGCGAGGCGCTCCATTTGGGCGGCGGTCAACATGCCGCCGGGCACTTTCGTGCGCATCATCTGGACACCCGCCTGGCGCTGCCCATAGCAGCCAAAGCGCAGGCGGTAGGGACGAAAATCGTCATCGGTGATCCGCCCCGCGAGAAAATCCTCGGCTTTGGTGCGGAACTCTTCGATTTCAGTTCGGACGGTATGATCGTGCTGCTGCTGGAACGCGCTGCCCACGACGGAATCGTCGAGCAGGGAGGAATCGGTGTGGGTCAAGGTGAATCTCCGTATTCTCTATCGAGAATACCACGCTGGATTTTGGCTGGGTCACGCCCGCGCCGCCCGCTGCAGTTCGACCGCATTCCGCAGCGCCTCCGGAGTGAGCTTCTGGCCGCTCAACATCCGCCCTATTTCTTCCGTACTAGCCGCCGCATCCAGTTCTTCAATTTCTGCCACCGTCCGGCCCGCGCGCTCGAACTTCCCTACCCGGTAGTGGTGGTCGGCAAAACACGCAATCTGAGCCAGATGCGTGACGCATATCACCTGATTTTCCGCAGCCAGGGTCTTGAGACGCCGTGCCACGCCCTCCGCCGCGCGCCCCCCAATCCCACTATCGATTTCATCGAAAACCAGCGTGCGTATTGTAGCTTCTGAAGGTGCCCCAACCAGACACGTTTTCAACGCCAGCGCGATCCGCGAGAGCTCGCCGCCCGATGCCACACGCTCCATCGGACGCGGATCTTCTCCCGCATTCGGCGACACCAGGAACTGTACCCGGTCCACCCCGTTCTCAGACCAACTCGCCGGCTCGATTTGAATCCGGAAAACCGTGCGATCCATCGCCAGCGGCTTCAATTCCCGCTCCACGCGCTGAGCGAGATCGAGCGCCCCGGCCTTCCGGCGAGCCGAAAGCTCACCCGCCGCCCGCTCGTATTGCGCCGCCAGTTTCTTCTGCTCGCATTTCAGCTCTTCCAACCGCTCGCCGGCATTCTCTACTTCGGCGATTTTCCGCGTGACATCATCCTGAAACGCGAGGATTTCCTCAACCGACTTGCCGTATTTTCGCTTGAGCTTGTCAATCGCTTCCAACCTGACTTCAATCTCTTCGAGGCGCGCGGGATTCGCCTCTACGCGGCCAAGATAATCGCGTAGAGAATAAGCCACGTCCTGAATCGCGATCAAAGCCGGCTCGATCGCCTGCCGCATCCCGGCCATCTGCTCGTCTATTTTTGACAGTTCGTCAAATTTTTTCGCCGCCGCACGCACTATTGACAGCGCGGACTCCGGCGATTCATAGAGCGATTCAAACGACGCAGCCGCCGTATCGACCAACCGCCCCGCATTTTGCTGGACCCGGCGCTCGGCGTCGAGTTCCACATCCTCGCCCGCGCGCAGGTCCGCCGCTTCAATCTCATTTCGTTGAAACTGCCAGAGATCGAGCATCCGCAGCTTCTCCCGATCCGCGTTTTCCAGTTCCCCGATCTCACCAGTGACGCGCTTCCAGGCCGAAAACACCTCCCGCACTTTCGCGCGCTGGGCGCTCGTCTGAGCAAACGTATCGAGCATGGTCAACTGGGCTCCAGATTCAAAAAGGAGTTGTTGATCGTGCTGACCGTGAATGTCTCCGAGATGCGGCGCGAGTTCCTTCAGCAGCGCCACCGAAGCCGGACGATTGTTTACGTAAACGCGGCTCTTGCCGTTCGATTGGATCTCGCGGTCCAGCAGCAATTCGTCGTCTTCGCCGTCGAAACCGGCCTGATCCAGAACCTTTCGGCCCCGCGGACCGATTTCGAACACACCGGAAACCCGCGCCCGCTCCTTGCCGGAACGTATCATGTCGGCGGAAGCGCGCCCGCCCAGCAAAAGACCAAGCGCATCCACGACAATCGATTTACCGCTGCCGGTTTCACCCGTAAGCAGGTTCAAGCCCGTATGAAACCGCACGCGCAGCCGATCCACTACGGCGTAATCTTCAATCGCGAGTTCGTGCAGCACTGGGTGGCACAGGCTTCAGCCTGTGGTCGTTGCTTTAGACTTCTTCGTCGGCCGTGATCCGAAGCGCTTTGAGGAATCGCTGATCCTGGGTAGTAAAACGGACCTTGCCCGACGTCCCGACTTCACGCGGTTCGTCAGTCTTCTCTTCGTCCGAGGCATCCTCATCGCCGTCGCGCTTGTTGAACCCGATCGTGGCTTCCAGAACCAGAAACACATCGTAGCCAGCGCGTTTGATTTCGCCGATCGCCTCTGCAATGCGTTCGGAGTCGGAAAGCGATTCATTGATCGCATTTCCCAGGTCCTGCATCAGGCTTTTGAGCCGTTCTTCCACGTTCTGCCCCTTTCATTGGGCCTGCCCAGCCGGGCGAATTCCCTACTGTTGTGATGCAACTGCAGGGCCATCGGTTCCCGGATGGCTCCGGACAAATGTTCCCTTGATTGTACAAGCGAGTGTTCGCGGGTACAAGTCTGGCTTTTGATAGGATGAGCTAGTGGCCCAAAAGCATCTGGCGCGGCAGGCCGGGAAGTTCGTCAAGCACGTTCTTCCGGCTGCGGTAAAGCCCGTCCATTCGCTCTGGCATGAGGTCCTGGGCTCTATTTTCCTTGTATTTGCAGGGACCGCGGCATTTTGGGTTGTACGCCACTCGGCTACCATCGGCCCCGGCCAACTGGTACTCATCATCCCCCTTATAGCCCTTACAGCCGGATACGGAATTTCGTCTTTTCTAAAAGCCCGGCGCATCTCCCGCTCTTGAATCCATGAAAACACCAGAACTCCCGGGCGAGTTTCCCTACACTCGCGGAATCTACCGCGATATGTACCGGACCCGCCTCTGGACCATGCGCCAATACGCCGGTTTTGGCACCGCCGAGGAGAGCAACCGCCGTTATCGTTATCTTTTGAGCCAGGGAACCACCGGGCTGTCGGTGGCCTTCGACCTCCCAACCCAGATGGGTCTCGATCCCGACCACCCCCTCGCCGCCGGTGAAGTGGGCCGGGTCGGCGTCTCCATCGCGTCGCTTTCGGACATGCGTAAGCTGTTCGAAGGAATCGGGTTAGACGAAGTCTCGACCTCGATGACCATCAATTCCACGGCGGCAATTCTGCTTTCCCTCTACGTCCTCGTCGCGCGCGAGCAGGGCGCCGATATCCGCAGACTGAACGGCACCATTCAAAACGACATCCTGAAGGAATACATCGCTCGTGGAACCTATATATATCCCCCGCGCCAGGCGATGCGTATCATCACGGACCTCTTCGCGTGGGCCCAAACGGAAATCCCGGAATGGAACACAATTTCCATTTCCGGATACCATATCCGCGAAGCCGGTTCCACTGCGGTACAGGAAGTCGCGTTCACCTTCGCCAACGCCATCGCCTATATCGAATCCGCGATCGCCGCCGGCATGGATGTGGATTCCTTCGCCCCACGATTATCGTTTTTCTTTAATGCGCACTCGGACTTCCTGACTGAGGTTGCCAAATTTCGGGCAGCCCGCCGCATCTATGCCAAACTGATGCGCGATCGCTTCGGCGCGAAGGACGAGCGTTCCTGCATGCTGCGTTTTCACACGCAGACTGCGGGCTCCAGCCTCACCGCTCAGCAGCCTGATGTGAATGTCGTGAGAACGACCCTGGAAGCATTATCCGCCGTGCTGGGCGGCACGCAATCTCTGCACACCAACGCCCGCGATGAAGCGCTTGGCCTTCCTACCGAGGCGTCCGCCCAACTGGCTCTCCGCACCCAGCAAGTCATCGCCTATGAAACCGGCATCGCCGGCGTGCCCGACCCTCTGGGCGGCAGTTACTACATCGAGGCGCTCACCGATCAGATCGAAGGTGATGCGATGGACTATATTCGTCGCATCGATGCGATGGGGGGCACGTTGCGGGCCATCGAAGCCGGTTTCATTCAGAGCGAAATACAAAACGCGGCATTTGAATTCCAGAAGGAAATCGAAAAGGGACAGAGGATCGTCGTCGGCGTAAACCGCTTTCAGACCGGCGAGCCGGAAAAGGTTCCGGTCTTCCGCATCGATCCCGCGAACGAGCGCTCGCAGATCGAAAATCTATGCAGGATCCGGGCCGTCCGGAACGCCTCCCGGTGGCAGCGGAGCCTCGCAGATCTGGACGAAGCGGCGCGCGGCACTGCGAACCTGATGCCGCGGATCCTCGCCGCAGCCGAGGCTTACGCCACGGTGGGCGAGATATCGGACACACTCAGGCAAGTCTTCGGCGAGTACCGCGACCCATCCTGACGGTCAGGCGATGGCGACCGACGCGGCGGCGTATGTCTCCGCCGGCGCATAAACGAACCGCCGCTCGCGCAGACCGTATTTATGCATCAGCCGACCGACGTGGTCCTGGTCGTATCGAATCCCAAACTGTTTTTCGATGGCACTGGCCAGGCGTCCGGTCGTCCAGCGGTCATTCGCAAAACCATGCGCCGCTGCGCCTTCCCGATACATCCTGCGGATGGCATCCACCTGATCGGCCGTGAGCCGGCAAGGTCGACCGGTTGCACGCCGGCTGCGCATGCCTTCGAAACCTTTGTGGACAATGGACCGATGCCAGCGGGATGCCGTGGTGCGGCTGACGCCGTACCTGCGGGCCACCTGTGATTGAGTTACGCCGTTGAGCAGATCTTTTGCAGCTGCCAGCCGGCGAGTTTCCATATCTTCGCGTGTCAGAGAGCTTAGCGGGGCAAGCATCCTCTCGTTTGCGCGCGGACTTTAGACCAGAGCATCCATAGAATACACCAGAAACATGCCGCAAGTAAATTGTTTTTATCGTTCTGTGTGCGCGTGCTCATCCAGAGAGCCCGGTAACGCCGGCGGTCTTGGCCGCCGGTTCCGTTTGCTCTCCGGAATTGCCTGGTGCGGGCTGCAGAAACGGTCGTTGCTGGCTGGGCCCATGGAAGGCGTCGCGCCAGGGCTCCACTTCCATGTCGCGCCCTGTCGTTTCGGCGCCGAACGAAGGATCTGCGCGAAGACGGCCGCCGCCGGCACTGCGCACAACGCAGTCTTCGAAACGCAAAAGCTCATCGGGAGTGCAGCGCGTCTTCGACCGCCTTGGGATTCCTCGCGATCACTGCAAGCAGAGTTCTGGCAGGTCCTTCGGGCTTTCGGTGTCCCTGCTCCCAGTTCTGAATCGAGTCGAGTGAAAATCCGAACTTCGCCGCGAACTGAGTTTGACTCAATCCAAGCCCGGCGCGGAGCTTTCGTACATCGACCGTCGGTACGCGTACGTAAGTGACCCGCACACGGGCAGGCTTGTCATTCACCCAGTCGCGCGCCTGCTGCGCGCTACGGAGCAACTTTTGTCCCGGGGTGGATTCTTTCTCCGCGTTCGGGCTATTTCGCTTCATTTCCTATCCTTCTTCGTCCAATCTGCCTTTAGCGCGCGGAGTTTTCCGGCCAGCGCTCTACGCTCCTGCGGCGACAGATCAGTCTGAATATTTTTGCGAAAATGGCCATCAGGAAAACCGGAATGTCGAGGTTGTGGAAGTAATAAATAACCCTTGATCCGCTCCGCTTACCTTTACCCTTTGCAGCCAGCGCAATTTCCTCAGGCCACCGGTTTCCGGACTCAAATCGCCCGCTTCAGGATACTGAGCCGCATCCAAAATCAGCAAGTCATGTTCGCTTTCTGTGAAAATCCCTTTCACGTCGGCCAGGAACGCTTCGGTTTCCACGACCGCAATCAACTGGCTCAAAAACTGATTATACGCCAACGACGGACTCGGGTCTCTCGGCCTGGCGTAGACCTGGAGCCTAAGCGATTCGCGGTCAGCGGCTCCGGGTAGAATGGTAGTCGTCTCCCCCGAAGACGATTCTAGACAGCTCCTTCCATGGCCGAGACCCCATTCGTTCACCTCCACAACCACACCGATTATTCCCTGCTCGATGGCGCCTGCGAAATCGACCAGCTCATGGACGTCGTCGCCGAGCAGAAAATGCCCGCCATCGCCATGACGGATCACGGCAATCTCTTCGGCGCCGTCAAGTTCTACAACGCCGCCAAGGCGAAGGGGATCCATCCCGTCATCGGGTGTGAAGTCTACGTCTCGCAACAGGGCCTCAAGACCCGTTCCGACACCGACCGTTACAACCATCTCGTCCTGCTCTGCGAAAACCAGGAAGGCTACAAGAATCTCATCAAAATGGTTTCGACGGCCTTCCTGGAAGGCTTCTACTACAAGCCGCGCATCGATAAGGACCTCCTCGCCGCCCATTCCAAAGGCCTCATCTGCCTCTCCGCCTGCCTCCGCGGCGACCTCAACGAAACCCTCCTCGCCGACAAACACGAAGACGCCCGCCGTCTCGCTTACACCTATCGCGACATCTTCGGCAAGGATAATTTCTTCCTCGAAATTCAGGACCACGGCCTGGAGCAGGATAAGCGCCTCACTCCCCAAGTCAATCGCCTGTCCATCGAAACCGGCATCCCGCTTGTCGCCACCAACGACTCCCACTATCTGCGCCGCGAAGACGCCCGCGCGCACGAAATCCTCATGTGCATCCAGACGGGCAAAACCATGTCCGACCCAAGCCGCATGCACTGGGATCATCCCGACTTCTACCTGAAAACGCGCGCGGAAATGATGGCGCTCTTCGCCGAACTCGAAGACGCCGTCAATCGTCCCTGGGAGATCGCGCAGCGCTGCAACGTCAAGCTCGAAAAGGTAACCGATCCCTTCCCGCGCTTCGACATTCCGGCCAGCCACACCACCGATTCTTATTTCGCATATGTCGCCCGCCAGGGCTTTGAAAAACGCCGCGTACGCCTCGAAGCCCTGCGCGCCGCAGGCAAACTCAAGTACGATCTCCCCGTTTACGTCGAGCGCCTCGATCGCGAGATCGAGATGATCCAGCAGATGAAGTTCTCCGGATACTTCCTCATCGTCTGGGACTTCATCCGCTTCGCAAGATCGAAGAACATTCCCGTCGGCCCCGGCCGCGGATCTGCCGCCGGAAGCCTCGTCAGCTACGCCATGCAGATCACCGATATCGACCCCCTGCAGTACGGCCTGCTCTTCGAGCGCTTCCTCAATCCCGAGCGCATCAGCATGCCCGATATCGATATCGATTTCTGCATGAACCGGCGCGGCGAAGTCATCCAGTACGTCACCGAAAAATACGGCCGCGAACAAGTCGCCCAGATCATCACCTTCAACACCCTCGGTGCGCGCGCCGCGATCAAAGACGTTGGCCGCGTCCTCGAC
Organism: Bryobacteraceae bacterium; assembly: GCA_049516355.1. Classification (GTDB taxonomy): domain Bacteria; phylum Acidobacteriota; class Terriglobia; order Bryobacterales; family Bryobacteraceae; genus BOG-234. Next base: position 19,510 of record JBEKTF010000084.1, read on the forward strand.
ATGAGCTTTGCCGATGTCGACAGAATCACCAAGCTGGTGCCCAACGTCCTGAACATCAAGCTTAAGGAAGCGATCTCGACTGAGCCCGGGTTCGCCGCCCTCGCCAAACAAGATCCGCGCGTGCAGGAAGTCCTCGACGTCGCCACCCGTCTCGAAGGCTTCGCCCGCAACTCATCGGTCCACGCGGCGGGCGTGGTCATCTCGCCCGAACCGCTGCGAAACATCGTTCCTCTCTACCGCACCAACCGCGAGGAAATCGTCACCCAGTACGACATGAACGGCCTTGACAAGCTGGCGCTTCTCAAGATGGATTTCCTCGGGCTCACCACTCTTACTCTTATCGATGACGCGCTCAAGATGATCGAGAAGCGTCACGGCGTTCACATCGTTCCCGAAGATCTGCCGCTCGACGACCCCGCGGCTTACGAGATCTTCAGCAAAGGTTTCACCAGCGGCGTGTTCCAGTTCGAATCGCCCGGTATGCGCGACATCCTGCGCCGCTACCAGCCCACCCGCATCGAAGACCTCACGGCTCTGAATGCGCTCTATCGCCCTGGCCCTATACAGGGCGGCATGCTCGATGACTTCATCGAACGCAAACACGGCCGCAAAGCCGTCCAATGGGACTTCCCCGAACTGAAGGAAATCCTCGGCGAGACCTACGGCATCATCCTTTACCAGGAACAGGTGATGCAGATCTCGAGTAAACTCGCCGGTTACTCCCTGGGCGATGCCGATATCCTGCGCCGCGCGATGGGCAAGAAGAAGTTTGAGGAGATGGCGAAGCAGCGCGAACGCTTCCTCCAGGGCGCCGCCGAACGCGGCCATCCGGCTAAGAAAGCCGAGAAGATGTTCGACCTGATGGAGCAGTTCGCCGGCTACGGCTTCAATAAGTCGCACTCGGCGGCCTATGCGTTCCTGGCTTTCGTAACCGGCTATCTCAAAGCACACTACCCGGTCGATTTCATGGCTGCTCTGCTCACCTCGGAAACCGGCAACGTAGCGAAAGTCGTGAAGTACATCAACGAGTGCCGCGAAATGAATATTCGCGTTCTCCCGCCCGATGTCAATGCGAGTGAGTACACATTCACGCCTGTTCGTGACGAACTGGGTGACGCCATTCGCTTCGGCCTGGGCGCGGTGAAAAACGTCGGTCAGAACGCCGTCGAAGCCATCATCAAGGCCCGCACGGAGCTCGGCCGCTTCCGCTCGATCTATCAATTCTGCGAGCACGCCGACATGACTTCCATCAACCGCCGCGTGATGGAAAGCCTGATCAAAGCCGGTGCGATGGATGGGTTGCAAGGCACCCGCGCGCAGCTGCTCCTGGCGCTCGATGGCGCAATCGAAACGGGAAATCGAGCGGCGAAAGATCGCGATAGCGGACAAGCCGGCCTTTTCGGTGGAGGCCCTGCTGAAGAACACCCCGAACCGGTGCTTCCTAAAGCGAATGACTGGACGTTGAAAGAGAAACTCCAGGGCGAGAAAGAACTGCTCGGGTTCTACGTCACCGGGCATCCTCTCGACAGCTATGAGGAGAAAATCGTTGAGCTCGCCACGCACGATTCCACGAAGCTCGAAGGTCTGGAAAAGGGGGCCGAAGTGGCGCTCTGCGGAATGATAACCGGCGTTCAGAAACGCCGCAACCGGGAAGGCAAGGCCTGGGCGTCTCTGGTTATTGAGGACCGCGCCGGAAGTATCGACGCCATGGTATTCACGACGCAATACGAACGCCTCGCGCCCTTACTCCTGGAAGACCAGGCCGTCCTCATCCGCGGATCGGCCTTACCCGAGGAAGGCAATCCCACCAAAGTGTCCGTGCAGGAAATCGTGCCTCTCGATGTGGCGCGCGTGCCGCTTCCCACTCTAATCGGCGTGAAGGTATTTATGGGCCGCAACGGAATCGACCGCGCCGCCGAGCTTCAACAACTCTTCGAACGCAAACCCGGCGACACGCAGGTGCGCCTGCGCCTGGAATTACCGCGCGACTTCTCCGTGATTTTGGACGTGCCCGCCAAGGTGCGCCCCGACCGCGAATTCCGCGCCGAACTCACCCGCATCTGCGGCCCGGACATGATGGAAATCCTTGGCAGCTAAGACGTCTCCCAACGCCTCAAGCAAAGGACCTATGTCAGCTTCGTACTTGCGCCAGCGCTGAAGCGAGCTGCGAAACAAAGGCTGGCGAACCTGAACGGCGCTGGCGGTCTTGACCGCCCGGTTGGTCTTGTGGAAGTTGACGCAGCGATCATCCCAAGGCAGGCCGCAATAAGCGATCAGCCGCCTGGCCTGACCTTCGAGATCGCCTACTACGTCTTCATAAGCGACGTCGAGCATGGAGCCTGGCGGAAGCATGGATCGCCAGTGAGTCATCAGTTCGCGGTAACAGCGGTAATAGCGGCCCAACTCCCCCATCTCGTAGCTGAAATGCTGACCGGACGTGAATAGTTTTGAATAGCATGACACGCAGGTATCGGCCGGGTGGCGCACGGTATGGATGATCCTCGCGTTGGGCAGGATCAAACGTATCAGGCCTATTCTGAGAAAATTCCCCGGTAACTTATCGACGATCCTTACCTGCCCCTCCGCAAGAGAGGGCAGGCGGGCAAGATAGGCCTGGCCGATTCTCCGCAAAGTGAGAGCATCCAGAGAGGGAATAGATTCCGGAAATTGAATCGTGCCAATCGCTTGCTCAAGATCCCTCAGTTCGCCTGCCGCATGAATTTGCGGATGGCTGGCAAGGATCTGCTCGATCAGTGTGCTGCCGGAGCGCGGCATTCCAACCACAAAAATCGGCACGGACGAAGAATCGCCTGCTCCCGGGAAACGATCGAACAGCCCGCCGTTGAATGCATGGGAAATGCGCCGGAACATATCGACCACGCGC
>JBEKTF010000085.1:0-24218 GCA_049516355.1 Bryobacteraceae bacterium
ACGACCGCGCCACCGGCGAACTATGGCCGGTACCCGGTTCTGAGCCCGTCGGTGTCCATCGTCAAGGCCATGGCTTCAGGGGCGCCCCTCCCGAGTTCCATGGGCGATTCCGAAATGTCCGCGTTCGTGGACGACGCCGCCACGAATCCCGCCCAGTATATTTACGCCGTATACAACTACAAAGGGGGCACGGGAGTTCTGACGGATCCGAACGCGCCGAACAACGGTGTGATGATCGCGCGCGCCCAGCTCAACGGCGGGACCGCGCCTCTCAGTTTTCTGAAGTGGAATGGGCAGGGGTTCGGAGCTGCCGGCATGGGCGGTTACGACACTCCCGTCTTTCCATCTGGTTCTTTCTCGAACTGCGCGGGCCCCGGGCAAATTAGTTATGGGGCGTCGATCAGCTACGTGGACGTGACGCAACAATATTTATTAACGTTTGTCTGCGATTCGCCAGGCGACCCTGCTCTCGGGCAAGTTGCCGGCGCCCCGCGGGGTGGCGCCTGGTTTTACTCGACCAGCTACAGCCTCTCGAACCCGGGGCAGTGGACTCCACCCCAGGAAATTACCGGCTCCTGGGCTCCCTTTGACCAATCCGGCGGATGCAGTTCCTACAAGGGCTTCTATCCAACCTTGATGTCGCTGGGCGCGAAAACCGGTCACCTTTCGACGAGCGGATATGTATTTTACCTGTACGGTTGCCAGACCGACAACACGCCACCCCCGGGACGACTATACTCGTCGCGCTCGTTCACGATCACGTTGTCCTCTACACCGGCCATCAGCAGCCTTTCTCCAACCTCTGCAACCGCCGGCACTGCAGCGTTCACGCTGACCGTCAATGGTACGGGCTTCGTCAGCGGCGACACCGTCACCTGGGGTATGGTCACGGGTCAGATATCACTTGCTACCACCTATGTGAATCCAACGACACTGACTGCACAGGTTCCCGCCAGTCTTCTCGCTACCTCCAGGACGGTGCAGATTACGGTTAGCAGTCCCTCCGGCGTTCAATCGAATGCGAGCACCTTCACGGTTACGCCCGCCGCAGCTGGCCCTGCGATCGCGTCGGTAAGCCCATCCTTTGTCAAGGCCGGAAGCCCGCCGGTGAACGTTACGATTGTCGGGACGGGCTTTGCCGGCGGCATCGTGGCGTTGTGGAACGGCGTGTCTCTGGTGACGAACTATGTGAATTCGACCACGCTCGCGGCTCAAATCCCCGCAGACGATCTCGTCAATCAGGGGACGGTGCAGTTCACTGTGGCAAACCCCAGCGGTCCCGCCTCAAACAGCTTTCCCTTCGTCATTACGTCGCCTTCGCCCCTCCAGTTGCTCACGGTCGCGCCGTGCCGTGTCATGGATACGCGCAACCCGAACGGCACCTTTGGCGGGCCGTTCATTGCGACAGGCACCTCCCGCACGATTCCCATTCCCTCCAGCGCCTGCGGCGTGCCGGCGAACGCCGCAGCATACTCGCTCAACTTTACCGTCGTTCCCAGGACGGGGACTTTGGGTTCTTTGACCGTTTGGCCGACTGGCCAGCCGCAACCGCTCGTATCGACTCTGACTTCGCCGGACGGATCGGTTTTAGCCAGCGCCGCTCTCGTTCCCGCAGGCACCGCCAGTTCAATTAACGCCTATGCCACGGACGATACGGATTTGGTCGTCGATATCAACGGCTACTTCGTACCTCCCACCGCAGGTACACTCCAGTTCTACCCTTTGCCTCCCTGCCGGGTACTGGATACCCGGAATGCGAACGGTACCTTTGGCGGACCATCGCTCCCAGCCGGCGGAAACGGCCGTTCCTTCCCGTTTCCGTCCAGTTCGTGCGGCGCGCCCGCGAGCGCTGCCGCATACTCGCTCAACGTGACGGTGGTACCGCAGGGTTCGCTCGGGTATCTGACGGCCTGGCCAACCGGGCAAACGCAGCCATTCGTATCTACCATGAACTCGTACGATGGCACGGTGATCGCCAACGCCGCTATCGTGCCCGCCGGGACCGGTGGCGCGGTGAGCTTCTATGCGACCAATACCACGGATCTCGTGGTCGATATCAACGGCTATTTCGCGCCGCCGGGATCAGCGGGACTCAACTTTTATACGGTGACGCCTTGCCGCCTGGTCGATACTCGGAACGCGAACGGCACTTTTGGCGGTCCGGCTATGGGCGCAGCCACGACGAGAAGTTTTCCCTTGCCGCAGGCTTCTTGTGGGTTACCGGCTTACCCGGCGGCCCAGGCGTACTCGCTGAGTATGACGGTCATCCCGCAAGGTGTTCTCGGTTACCTCTCGACGTGGCCCACCGGAGGAACTCAGCCTTTTGTCTCCACGCTTAATGCATGGAAGGGCCGGGCGGTGGCGAACGCGGCGCTGGTTCCGGCAGGCACCGGCAGTTCCATAAACGTGTTCGTTACGAATACTACCGACTTGACTATCGACACAGCCGGCTACTTTGGACCATAGCCGCTCTGAGTTGACGCACGCAACCAAAGAAGCGGAAAGGTATCCAGCAATGTAAGGAAACCTGCCGGGGAGCGCATGTTAAACAGAAGTTCGCGCGTGCAAGCCTGGCTCCGAGGAAGTGTTTGAAAAGAGGAGGAAAAATGGCGGGGACGACGGGGCTCGAACCCGCGACCTCCGACGTGACAGGCCGGCGTTCTAACCAACTGAACTACGTCCCCGCTTTGTGGACGTTCTCAATGTAGCACGCAGCCTGTACGCGACGTTAAAGTTCGTTGACATGGCGCACGTCAGCCTTTGGGCGTGCGTTTACAGACAGAGGAGGTCCGAAGATGAGCCATCGCTCCGAGACTCCTTTCGACAATATCGAAAGTTCCCACGAGTACGTTTCCCTGCTGGCGGAAGCGATAGAAGTTGCGATCGCCGAAGTCGAAGCCGATATCGCGCTGGCGAGTACCGACGACGCCGCCCGCCGCAGGGAAGCCCTCCAACTCGTTTTGTTCAACATGAGTAAGTTGCAGAGCCATATGACCTCCAGCCGAAGAATTCTTAACGATCTGCGTACCTTACGCCGTCTTCTCCTTGAAGAACGAAGCCTCGCGAAGGTATACCGGCACGGCGCCGAATAGCCACCTGCCGCAGGTGGTCAAGCGTCGATCGCGCGCCTGCCGCCAGGCTGCCCTTATGTTTTTTCCACAGATTCCGGGCTTCCGGTAACAGAAGTTAAATCATACGATTGTAAAGGCTTACACATAGACTTGACAAAAAAAATTGTGAAGCCTATCATAAGTTGCTCGTCGCAGTTAAATTCTTGTTAATTTCACACCACTGATCCGGTGGGGGGCTCAACGTATGATGACCTTCGCAGTTGGTGAAAAAGTCGTCTATCCCAACCAGGGTGTTGGGACGATCGAAAATATCAGCACCCGCTATTTCGAGCAGAGGCCGGAGAAATTTTATCTTCTCAGACTCTTCTGTTCGAGCATGACGGTGATGGTGCCTTTCTCGAACGCCGAGACGATCGGACTTCGCAAACTCTCCAAAAACACGGATGTCAGCAAAGTGCTGGCATATCTGTCAGGTCCAGCGCTCGAAAGCCTTTGCGACTGGAAACTCCGCTTCAAAATCAACAGCGAAAAGATGTTAACCGGCAGTCTGTTGCAGATCGCCGAAGTCTTCAAACAACTGGTCCACCTGCAAGCCGAAAAGCCTCTTTCTTTCCGCGAGAAGAAAATGCTGGACCGCACCCGCACCATGCTCATTTCCGAGGTGTCCCTCGCGCGGAATATTTCTCAGTCCGAAGCAATTTTATTGCTGGAAAGGGCGCTGGCGAAAACCGGATTCGCTTTTCCCGAGGCTGTATAGCAACCTTCAACTGCGGACGCCGCGGCTTTTCCGGGGCGTTCAGCTTTTTTAGACTCTGTCTTTCTTTACTCCGCCAGCCGTCAATTCCTTCCTGTACCAATCAAGCGTCGCGCGCATCCCCTGTTCGAAAGTGAATTTTGGATCGTGCCCCAGGTCGCGGCATGCAGCCGTGGTGTCGGCCTGAGAGTCCCGTACGTCCCCCGCTCTCGGCGGCCCGTAATTTGCCGGGATGGTGACGCCTTCGATCTTCTGGAGTAACTCCCACGCTTGATTGAGAGTGATCCGGCCGCCATTGCCGCCGTTATACATCCGTCCGGAAACAAGGGCCGGCGCCTCTGCGGCTTTCACGTTCAGGGCCACCACATCGTCGACGAAAGTGAAATCGCGCGACTGTTCCCCATCGCCGAAAATGGTGGGCGCCCGGCGCTCGAGAATCGCGGTCATGAATATCGACAGCACACCGGAGTAAGGGCTAGACGGGTCCTGCCGTGGCCCATACACATTGAAGTAGCGAATACTCACGGTCTCGAGGCCAAAGCAGGAGGCCCAGACCGACGTGTAGTGTTCTCCCAGCAGTTTTTGCGCGGCATAAGGGGATTTCGGACGAGGCGTCATCGTCTCCACCTTCGGCAATTCCTCGGTGTCGCCGTACGCGGATGACGATGCCGCGTAAATCACGCGCCGCACTCCCGCTTCTTTCGCCGCACGGAGAACGTTGAAGGTGCCGGTGATATTCACTTCGTGCGAGGGAACGGGCTCGTGGATCGAGCGTGGCACAGACGGAATGGCCGCCTCGTGAAACACGACGTCGATCCCTTTCATCGTCTTCCGCAGGGCGTCATAGTCGCAAATATCCACGTGGTGGAAGTCGACAGATCCGCGAACCTCATCGAGATTGCGCTCATGCCCGGTGAGGAGATTATCCACGACCGCCACTCGCTCCGCCCCGCGCGCCAGAAGGCCGCGCACCAGCGCCGATCCGATGAATCCTGCACCGCCTGTTACCAGAAACCGGCTCACTGTATCGCCATCTCCGCTTGCTCCTTCAAGTACCTGATCGAATTTTTGGCAATCGCAACGGGGTCCGTTTTGAAATCGAACATCTCGAGCGACACCCAGCCGTTATAGCCAAGGCCATCGAGCGCGCGGAACAGCGGGACGAAATCATAATCTCCCGTTCCCGGAACACCGCCGTCACGCTCGTTGACGTGAATGTGGCGAATGAAGCCCCAGTGCCTTGCGATCAACTTATCATGCGATTCGGTCTCGTCTGTCGCATTATGCACGTCGAACATGGTGCGCACAGCCGGACTGCCGATTTCACGGATCGCTTCCACCGCTTCGGCAAGGGTATGAATCACGTCGGTCGATGCGAGCGGACAGGCTTCGGCAAGCAGCGTCACTCCGCGTTCTTCGGCGTGAGGCGCCAGGTTCGCAAGCCCATCCACAAAATGACGCCTGGCTTCGCCAGCGGTCATGCCGCCGGTCGCCGCACGCTGTTTCGGGGAACCGAAGACCATGAAGGCGCCGGGGCCAAGGTCCGCGCACAGGTCAATCAGATGACGCACGTATTGCCAGCTTTTTTCGCGAAGTTCCCGATCCGGCGTCGTGATGTGAAGCTCAGTTGGCCCCACCAGAATAAAGTGCAGGCCGACGAACGAGATCCCCTCGGAGGTCATAATTTCACGGAGTTCGCGGCGTCGCGCGGGATCGACTTCGAGCGGGTGCGCGGCGAGCGTGAACGGGGCGATTTCGATACCTTCGTAGCCGAAGCCGCGAAGGTTCCGGCACACGTCGTTGAAAGGACGGGATTCGAAAGCCTCGTTACACATCGCGTATCGGAAGCGCATAGAACTTCCAGTGTGCCATGCCGATCCAAATAACGTGCTTTCAGAGGGTTGTCTCGCCGGCGCGCGAAACGTCGTACCCGGCGATGACCTCGAGCTGCCGCCGGAAGCGCGAGCGATTCAGAACATCGAGCACGCCCTGCACCGCTTTTCTGGTCAAATCGCGTTTGTGGATCACCAACTCGAATCGTTCGGATGCGAGCGGAATAAAGTCCAATCCGAAGCGGCGGGCGCCGGAGCTGGCGGCGATGCAGCAATCGGCGGCACCGGATGCCACAGCCCACGCGGCGGCAAGGTGCCCGGCAGCGGCATTCCGGCTGCCCTTCAGTTTTGAAGAGGTCATGCCCGCGCTCGCGATCAGCGTGTCGAACAAACGCCGGCTTCCGGATCCCTCCTCGCGATTGATGAATTCGACGCCCGGATTGCCGAGATCCTCCACGCGACGGATCGCTTTCGGATTCCCACGCCGGACCACGAGTCCTTCTTCCCAGAGCGCAAAGGTCACGACGGAGAATCCGCGTCGGCTCGCGGCTGGATCGTCCAAATGCGTCCCGGCGATGTCGATCTTCCCGTCCCGAAGCCACTCCAGAGAGCGCGCGCTGTTGCCGTTCGCGAGGACTACGTCGATGCCGGCCTCCCGCGCATGGGCGGCCAGGACGGAAAGCGCGGGGTCGCATCCGGCAATCAGCAGCCTGTTGGTGTCGTCGGATTCGCCGGCAATTGTCGCATGGGTTGAATCGCTGATAATGCCATCCGCGACTGGAAGGTACGCGGGAAACAGCGGCGCGGCCACGCCGATGGCGCGGCGCCCCACGCGGCAGATCTGAATCGGCTCGCCGGGCGCGAGAAGATCAGCCCCGTCGAGAGGCTCAAAGACGCGCAATTCGGCCAAAGGGTGGTCTTCGGGGTCGAGCGCAAATAATTCCTCAACCGTTGTTTCCAGCGCGCGTGCCAGCTTTAACGCCACTGCGGTATTGGGCATGTAGGTACCGGCTTCGATCGCATAAATCGCCTGACGGGTAATGCCCGCCTGCGCCGCCAGATCGACAGCCGCCACTCCGCGCGATTTCCGGATTCCTGCAAGCCTGTTAATCATGTGACCACTATAAATGACAGTGTTTCATAAATAAGAGCCGCCGCGCATCTGCGACCATGTTGACTTGGAACAACCTCTGCCTCCTGGTGTCCGCATCTCGAATAAAGGCGTGGGCCGCTTACGCTCCGGACATCCGTGGATTTTCCGCTCGGATGTCACGGATGCGTCTCTGGCGGAGCCGGGCGACACGGTCCACGTGCTCGATTCGCGCGGCCAGTTCCTCGGCCAGGCCCATTACAGCGCCGCATCCCAGATCGCATTGCGCATGTTGGGCCGCTCGCCCGAACCGGTCGATATCGCGGCCAGGATCTCGGCGGCGCAGCGGTTCCGCGAACAGGTCGTTACGGATTCCGACGCTTACCGGCTGGTGCACGCCGAAGCGGATTTTCTGCCTGCGCTGATCGTCGATCGATATGGAGACTGCTTCGCAATCCAGACGCTCGATCAGGCGATGGATCGCGCAACGCCGGAAATCACCGCGGCGATCCAGGCGCAATTCTCGCCGTGCGCCATTGTGGCTCGCAACGATACGGCTGTACGCACACTTGAAGAACTTCCGCGCGAGATCAGCCTGCTGGCGGGCGAACTGGACGGCCCGGCAATGGTCCGCATGAACGGGTTCCAGATGGAAGCCGACCTTCTCCATGGCCAAAAGACCGGCATCTTTCTCGATCAGCGCGAAAATTATCTCGCCGCCGCGCGTTATGCTACCGGCAAAGCGCTCGACTGTTTCACTTCGACCGGCGGCTTCGCGCTGCACCTCGCGCGGACCTGCGAGCGCGTGGAAGCCATCGATTCCAGCGCCCCCGCGCTGGCTGCCGCGCGGCGGAATGCCGAGCGAAACGACGTCCTGAACGTGACATTCCGCGAAGCCGATGTGTTCGACGTGCTTTCGAGCTATTCCTCCGCGCGCCATACCTTCGATACGATCGTGCTCGACCCTCCGGCTTTCGCAAAATCGCGCAAGCAGATTGAAGGGGCCATGCGTGGATATAAAGACATCAACCTGCGCGCTCTGCGGTTGCTCGGACCTGGCGGGTTGCTGGTTACCTGTTCCTGCTCGCACCACGTCAGCGAAGCGATGTTCCTGGAAGTAGTGGCGGAAGCGTCGCTCGATGCCGGGCGCACCTTGCGCGTACTGGAGCGGAGAACACAGGCGCAGGATCACCCGATTCTTCTCACGGTGCCGGAAACGATGTATCTGAAATGCCTGATCCTGCAGGTGGTTGGCTGAACGGGAAACAGAGTTTGAAGTAAGATAATAGCCACACGAGCAATAGAAATAAGGAGATAGAGATGCCAAAATCCACCAAAAATTCAGTCGGCCGGCGCGGTTTCCTCAAGGGCGCGGCTGCGAGTGCGGCGGCATTGGTTGCGAAGCCGGGCGGCGTGAAAGCTCAGGAGATCGCCCAAAGTAAAGGCCCCGGCACCCCTCTCCCCTCCGCGAGGCTGGCGGCGGCAGAAACGGCGCCACCCGCCCCTCGGGCGGATGTCTATTCGACCGACCGCCCCGGTGCCGACTTCATGCTCGAAGTCATCCAGACATTGGGCTTCGAGTATGTCTGCGCAAACCCCGGGTCAAGCTTTCGCGGGTTGCACGAATCCATCCTGAATCATGGCGGCAACAAGAACCCTGAACTGCTGACGTGCTGCCACGAGGAGTCGTCCGTCGCGATGGCTCACGGTTACGCGAAGATCGAAGGCAAACCGCTGATGGTTATGGCGCACGGCACCGTCGGGCTGCAACATGCGTCGATGGCGATTTACAACGCGTTTGCGGATCGCGTGCCCGTCTATATCGTTCTCGGCAACATTGCGGACGGCACATGGAGACGAGGCGATGTGGAATGGACCCATAGCGTTCAGGATGCCGCCGCCATGGTTCGGGACTATACAAAGTACGACGACTCTCCCGTGTCGCTCACGCAGTTCGCCGAGTCGGCCGTGCGCGCGTACAAGGCCGCTATGACGCCGCCGATGGAACCGGTCATCATCGTGGCGGACGCGGTGCTGCAGGAAGAGCCGATGTCCGAGGCCGATCGCCGTACCGCGCGGATCCCGAAACTCACGCTACCCTCACCCCCCGCGGGCGATTCCGGAGCCGTGGCCGACGTGGCCCGCATGCTGGTAGCGGCGGAGAATCCCGTGATTGTCACGGGGCGCTCCGCACGTACTCCGAACGGCATCAAACTGCTGGTGGAACTGGCGGAACTGCTGCAGGCTCCGGTACAGGATCGCCGGTTCCGGATGAACTTCCCCACCAGACATCCTTTGTACAACGGTGGCAATATCGCCGATGCGGATGTGATCCTCGGCCTTGAAGTGCAGGATTTCTGGATGGCGACGCACACCATGACCCCCGTCAACCGGATGGGCATGGAGAGCAAGTCCATCACGAAACCGGGCGCCAAGCTGATCACGATCTACTCGGGAGATCTCGCGGAAAAGAGCAACTATCAGGATCTGGGCCGATATGCGGAAGTGGATGTGGCCATCGCCGCCGACGCCGAAGCCACGCTGCCGGCGTTGATCGAGGCTTGCAAGCGGCTGGTCACTGCCGACCGGAAAAGGGCATTCGCCGAACGGGGCGCGAAGCTGGCGGACGCGGCGAAACGGGCCAGAGACCGGGCCATCGAACAGGCTGCGTATGGATGGGACTCCAGCCCGATCACCACAGCCCGGGTGTCGGCGGAACTCTGGAATCAGATCCGGCATGAAGACTGGTCGCTGCTATCGGTCGAAGACCCATTTTTCAGCGGCTGGCCGGGCCGCCTGTGGGATTTCGAGAAGCATTATCACTACATCGGCGGACAGGGCGCGTACGGGATTGGATATGGAGCGCCGGCGGCGGCCGGGGCCGCGCTCGCCAACAGGAAGTACGGACGCCTGAGCGTCAACATTCAATGCGATGGAGATCTCAACTACGCGCCTGGGGTATTGTGGACGGCGGCGCATCATCACATTCCGCTCCTGAGCATCATGCACAATAACCGCGCCTATCATCAGGAGTTGATGTACGTGGAGGATATGGCGGCGCGCGCGAATCGTGGAATCGATAAGGCCCAGATCGGCACGGCTATCACCGATCCCAACATCGATTACGCGATGATGGCGAAAGCTTACGGGGTCTACAGCGCGGGGCCGATCTCGAATCCAAACGACCTCGGGCCGGCGATTGCGAAGGCGATTGAAGTGGTCAAGAAGGGCGAACCGGCGCTGATCGACGTGGTTACGCAGCCGCGTTAGGAGACCAGTTCCATGAAGATGAATAAGGTTTCCATACTGGTTCTGCTGGCGGCCGCGTTGCCTGGCATGTCGCTTGCCCAGAATGCCGAAAACGGCAAGCGGCTCTTTGTGCGGGATGGTTGTTACGAATGTCATGGCTATGCCGGACAAGGGGGCATCGCGGGAGCACGGCTTGCGCCCCCTGTATTGAACGCCCAGGGGATCACCCGGTACATTCGGCGTCCGGCCGGGGCCATGCCCGGATTCAGCGACAAAGTGATCTCGGATCAGGAAGTGGCTGACATCTACGCTTATCTGAAGACAATTCCCGCGCCGAAACCGGTGAAGGATATTCCGTTGCTGAATCAGCTCAAATAAAAACGGCGGCGGGAGTTTGGTCTCCCGCCGCCGATGGTGTTTGAGGTTGCCCGAGTGGTTAGAGCGTGAGGTTCAGCGAAAGGGTGAATTCGGCACCGGCGGTTGAGATCGCCGTATCGACGGCGGCCGTACTGACCGGGACCCCTGTATCGACCACATCGATGACGACACTCTGGACACTAACTGTCGTGTCGGTACCAAGATTAAGCAAATTACCGACGAAGTTGAGGGCGCCGGCAGCAGCAGCGGCCGCTGTGCTGGAGGCGTCGACGGCGTAGGTGTAAGGGCCCACTCCCCCGCTCACCGTCAGGGTATTGAGGAGGCCGCCGTTGGTCACGGTCGCTATTGAGGCTGTCTGGGGCGAGACAGGCGAGAAGACCACCTTCAGCTTAACGATGAAGGTGATGGAAACGGTACCCGTAAGGCCGGCATTATCGGTCGCGGTGGCGACGATCGTGTAGGTCCCGGCTGGTGTCGTTCCGTCCGTCTGGAGAATTCCGCCTGTGGTGAGCGAGAGGCCCGGTATTGCGACAGACGGTGTGGTAACCGCAAAGAGGCTGTAAGGAGCGGTGCCCCCGACCGCGGTCACCGTGGCGACGGCAGCATTCGCCGTGTTATAGGTACTGCTGGTGGGGACGGAGCTGGTGACATATAACCCCCCCGGTACGTAAAACGTGAAGCTCACATTGCCGGTTATCGGAATGGCCGAGGGATCGGTCGCAGTGACCGTGACGGGATAGGTCCCGGCTGTGCCTTGGGCCGGGGTTCCGGCGATGGTTGCGACGCCGCCGGGCGACGTGTAGGTGAGAGTGAGGCCCTGGGGCAATACGCCGGAGGTTACCGCGTATTTGACGTTAGTAGAGACGGCATTGTTCGATCCCGTTATGACAAAAGGCGTCATAAGCTGGCCGATGGTAAGATTTTCCGTGGTGGTTTGGGACACGAAGGTTTCCCCGGACTCCACCATCTTCAGCTTTGGTGAAACCGATAACATGACTCCCGCCTGGCTGGTTACGGCGCCAAGGGTGACAAATATCGGCAATTGTGCGGGCCCCGTGAGATTCGTAAACTGGCCTGTGGCTGAAGGAAAGTTGGGTTTGAAAGTGTTTTGGGCGGAGGGCATCTGCACGTTCATCTGGTAAAGACCGGCGACCGTATCGCCGGTAAATGCGGTATACGCGACTACCGGGGTGGCGACGCCGCCAATGTGACGGTGGGCTCGGTGGTCAGGCAAGGAGGATAGTCGCCCGCAAAAAGGCTGTCCTGGAGGACGGCGCCGTCGATGTTGGTCAGCGTCAAATTCGGGTTAACGCTGTCGTTGAGCGCAGTCAAATATCCGGCGAATGTCACGTTCAGGGCGCTGATACACGCGCTGTTGTTGGAGGTGTAGACGGCAGTGCCGGCAGCGGGCAGTCCCAGACCGGTCATGTAGATCTGAATCGTATCCGAATCCGCAACGGCGTATCGCATACCGGCGGGATTGGAGGTGCTGATCAGGGCATAGCTGGTAGCCGCGAGGGCCGCCGCGGGTCCCTGGCCGTCGGACCCGATGGTAAAGATGCCGGGGTCGGTGGGCACAATGTTTACGAGGAATGGGGCGCTGCTCGAAACCGTCGGCACAGTACACGTCCCACAACCGAAGCTCACGACGATATTGTATTGAGAGCCGGTGGTAAGGGCACCCGGAACGATCGTATTGATCTGGCCGTTGGTGGCGAAGAGCAATGGCGCGGGTATCGCGACTGCGGACCCGTTCAAGTAAAAGTTCACTGTCAGCTGACGCCACAGAGTGGATGCAGGAGGAGTAGGAACGATATATTGATCCGGAGTCAGCGAGAACGGAAAGCGCTGAAGGATGGGGTCCGGGCTACCGGGGAGGATCGTGTTGGTGCCGCAACCGCCATTCGAATATTGGGGGACTTGGCCGACCGCGGGGAAGGTGGCCGGGGAGGAGCAGAAATCGGCTCCGAAGAGGCTGATCATATCGTAGGGAGCGAATGGCTGGAGCGCTCCGCCGGAAACCTCGGTAAACGAGGACGAACTGGTAACCCCGTAGATAATCGGGTTGCTGCCAATGGTGAGGGTTGCGTTGCCCGTGGGAACCGTACTCGAACCATTGACAATACCGAGATAGACCGGGCCGCCGCTGCCAGCTATGGCGAACGGAAGATTCGCGTCCCCGTTCCCGCCGCCGCCCGCCAGCGCGGGCACGGTGATCTTCAGGGTCAGATTGGAGGAATTGACATAGGTTACGGCGAAATTGGTATCCGGATTGACTGTTGCCGGGTTTGCGCCGGTGACAATACCCACTTTGGTAGCCAGCGTCGGATCGTTACCGCCGACAAACCCGTTGCCGGTCAGGGTTACGTAGAACACGGATCCGGCGGCGGCGGTGGGCAGGCTCGCCGGAGAAATACTGGTCAGAGTGGCCGCGGGAGAGCCGACGGTGAGATTGAGGGTAACTACGATCACCGAATTCTTGCTGCCCCAGGTGAAGGTTACCGTCCCGCTGATGACGGTGCCCGGCGCGGACGTCTGAAATAGCAATGGACTATAGGTAACGGCAATATTTGAACCGAAACTATAGGCTATGCCCGTCAGCTGCTCGCCGGCAGTCAACATGGGCGCCAATGGTCCGGCGAAACTAATGGTGTACGGAATGGGGGCGTCGTTGGACGCGATGGTGATCGTGGTGACGGGAGTGGTGCCTCCCAGCGTATAAGCAACCGGCTGCGGGTTTGCTGAAGTGACCGACAGCTTCGGTGCCGCGTTGGTAACCAGCAGGTCGACCAATACGGGCGAATCCGCATACTGAGCGACGCTCAAAAAGACAGTAGCGGTGTAGTTGCCCGGCGCCAGCGAATTCGCCGCGGTCGTCGTAGTGAACGTCAGGTTCTTACCTGGGTTGACGGGTATGTAACCCGTGGGGTAATTCACCGTGAGCCAGATCGGGAGGTTGATCACCTGATAGTAGGTTTGGGCCGATGAGGTACTGATCGACGAAGTCACGTTGACCGTTGTAGTTTGCGCAATGTTCGAGTTTAAGATGTACGTCATCGAGATCGTCGATGCGGCAGGAACCGGCGTAACGGTCAGCGGGGTGATCGTCGTGGCATTCAGGGTAATCAGGACGGTTACGTTCGGCGCAGGCGAGCTGTTAAGCGGAAGCGCATAAGTCTGCTGAACGCCCGCGAAGGTGCCGCAATTGCTTGACGCCTGGACGGTAAAGTTAACCGCGTTCGTACCAGCCGTGCCGGACGGCGCCACCGGCGACAATACCAGCCAGGATGGCAGCGAGCCGGTGGTAACGGTGAACGGCGTCCCAAGATTGGCTGCGGACGTGACCGAAACTATTTTGGGCGCGCCCGGAACATAAACGGGCCCAACCGAATTGTATCCGCATGTGATCGTTACCGCTGCGGCAACGAGTGCGGATGTGCCGGCACCGGTAGTGATAGTGTCGGTCACGGTCAATGGGTTGTCGGTATTGACCGCCCCCGCGTTCGACTGAGCCGTCAATACGACCGCGATGGTGTTGGCGCCGGCGACGAGGGTATTCGCGACGATGCCGCTTGCATTGGAACAACCGGCAGTTGCGTTGACAGTGAATGCAAGTCCCGTAACGTTGCTCACCGTCCCGGCGATGGCGCCAGTCGCGGAGAGTATTACGGAAGCGGGTGCGGTTACCTTAATCCCGGGTGTCTGGACGACGCCGACGGTGACGGTGTTGGTGCCGGTGGGGGCCGGGATCGCGTGGATGGTTATGGTTTGACCGCTGGTGGGGGGGGCCAGTCAGTGTAGCGCAGGTGACACCAGCGACAGGTATTGGTGCAGCGTTCGCTACCGTTGCCGAGGTCGACAGCAGAGTAGTAGCTTGCATGCTTCCCGCGCAGGCAGCCAGCACCTCAATCCAACGACGCCGCGAGCGATTCGTCTTTTTAATACCGATAAGTCCAAGTCCATAGAGGACCTTCCTTTTCCCTGGGGGTTTCTCCACGACATTGCCGGGAGGCGATCATTCTTCCAATCGCTGAGAGACATATCGACCGGCTTAGCAGAATGCTTTAGACGTTTGGAGTTTTTTGTCTGAATTAATCTCGGCAAGCGGCACAGGTGTAGCAGCGCTTATCGGGCTTCCTGCCCACGCCTTACCGGAAAGCGATACCTCACCTTTCACAAGCAGTGATAGTGGACCGAGCCGCGCTTGATCCTCCATCTCGGCGCCACAGAGGGACCACCGATTGCGTTCCGATCTCGCAGTCGGCTCCTGCCCGGAGTCCGGAAGCTTTCCACATTCTGGTCGCCTTCAGCCGGTTTTGCGCTTCGCGCAAACCATGCGGTCTTCAGAGAGATGGGTCTGCAGGATGCAGCCTTTATTCAGGATTGACCGGTCGCTGATTTCCACGAGGTCGAACTCAAGAAGGCCAGTCGAGTCGAGATAGACACGGTGCCCAATCCGCACGCCGTGCTATCGGAGATACCTCGGAAGCAAAGGGTGGAGGAGGACCAGCCCAAGTCTGGCTGGCGGGAAGGGGTCTTATACGCTCAGTTGTCAAAGTCCGTCAGGCAAGAGAGTGGAGCAGCGGGAGGATTTTCTCGCCTTAAGAAAGAAAGGGCGGACTCGAAAGTCCGCCCTCGTCGACCACTCTGCTTTTATTTGCCAGCGCCCTGATCTAGGCAACGACCGCTTTCAGCTTTTCACGCTGTTCGCGCAGCACGGCTTTGCGGCTGAGCTTGATTTTATTGCCCTCAAGACCGATCACCTTGACCAGGATCTGATCGCCTTCCTTCAGCTCATCGCGTACTTCCTTGACACGGTTTTCGGCGATCTCGCTGATGTGCAGCAACCCGTCGGTGCCAGGGAAGATTTCGACAAACGCTCCGAAGTCGACAATCCGAACCACTTTGCCGAGGTACGTCTTGCCGATCTCGGCGGTGGCGGTGAGATCGCCAATGATCTGCAGCGCTTTCTTTGCGGCCTCGGGATCGTTCGACGCCACGTGGATCGTGCCATCGTCCTCGACATCGATCTTGACGCCGGTCTGTTCGATGATGCCCCGAATGACCTTACCGCCCGGTCCGATGACGTCACGGATCTTATCCACTGGGATTTTCACTGTATAGATGCGCGGCGCATACGGCGACATATCCGTGCGAGTCTCGGAGAGAACGTCGTTCATCTTGCCCAGAATGTGCAGCCGCCCGCGGCGCGCCTGTTCGAGCGCTTCCTTCATCAGCGTCGTGGTGACATTGGCGACCTTGATGTCCATCTGCAGGGCGGTGATACCGTCCTTTGTGCCGGCAACTTTGAAGTCCATATCGCCGTAGTGATCTTCCGCGCCTGCAATGTCGGTGAGGATGGCATACTTATCGCCCTCCTTGACCAGACCCATTGCCACGCCGCCGACGGGAGCCGAAATCGGCACGCCGGCGTCCATCAGTGCGAGACTGGCGCCGCAGACGGTCGCCATCGAGCTCGACCCGTTGGACTCCAGAATGTCGCTGACCACGCGTAACGTATAGGGGAACTTCGCTTCGTCCGGGAGAACCGCGGTCACGGCACGCTCGGCAAGTGCGCCGTGGCCGATTTCGCGGCGGCCAGGCCCGCGCATGAACCCAACTTCGCCAACGCTGAACGGCGGGAAGTTGTAATGCAGCATGAAGCGCTTGAACGATTCGCCGGGCTCGAGCAACTCGACGCGCTGTTCGTCGTCCTTGGTGCCTAGAGTGACCGTGACGAGCGCCTGCGTTTCGCCGCGCGTAAAGAGCGACGAACCATGAGTCCGCGGCAGAACGCCCGCTTCGCCCCAGATCGCACGAACTTCGTCGAAGGCGCGGCCATCGGGACGGCGCCGGGCTTCCAGCATCTCATCGCGGAATACGCGCTCTTTGAGGAGTTTGAAGGCCTGGTCTGCTTCTTCTTTCTGCTCTTCCGCCGCTTCTTCTACGACGCGGTCGTGCAGAGCGTCGACGCGGGCGTAGCTCTCGATCTTCTCGTATTTCTTTGTATTGAGAGCGTCGCTGAGCTCGGCGCGGATCTTCTTGTCGATCGAGGCGAGAAGTGCCGGATCGACTTCCTTCGCCTTGAATTCTTTCTTGGGCTTGCCGGCCGCCGCGACCAACTGCTTCAAAACGGCGATGATCTTCTGGCAGGATTGAAGGCCATGTTCCAGCGCGCCGAGCACTTCTTCTTCGGAAACCTGCTGGGCACCGGCTTCGACCATCACCAGTCCCTGGTCGCTGCCGGCCACAATCATGTTGAGCTTGGATGCCCGCGTCTCTGTGTAAGTCGGGTTGGCGATGTATTTGCCGTCGATGAGCCCGACGCGCACGGCGCTGACAAGGTGGTGGAACGGAATATCCGAGATCGCGAGTGCGGCTCCCGCACCGATGATCGCAAGAACCTGGGGATCATGCTCCGGATCCGCCGAAAGGACCATCGCGATAATCTGCGTCTCCGTGAGATACCCTTCCGGGAACAAGGGCCGCATCGGCCGGTCGATCATCCGGCTCGTGAGCGTCTCTTTTTCCGACATCCTGCCTTCGCGCTTGATATATCCGCCCGGGATTTTGCCGGCGGCATACGTGTACTCGCGATAGTCGCAGGTGAGCGGGAAAAAGCTCTGGTTGGGCTTGGGACGGGCGGCGGAACAGGCGCTGACGAGGACGACCGATTCGCCCCAGCGGACCACTACCGAGCCGCTTGACTGTTTGGCGATTTTGCCAGTCTCGATCGTTAGTTTGCGGCCGTCGAGATCGATCTCAAATGTGTGTACTTTCATTTATGTTGGTTTTAGTGCCGGGTTACGTTCCCCGGACATCCTTCTCTGCCGAAATATCGGCCGAATCTTGATCTGACGAGTGGGGAGCGGACAGGAGGGAGACAGGCCGCAACTACGCGAACCTGCGTTTCGCAGCCCGGAATGGACCACGAAAGCGAGTGAAAATACCACTGCTTCGAGTAAGGACCCCGATACAACTAGTGGCGTATCGAAAGCTTTACGAGAACACTCTTGTAGCGCTCGGGACTGTTGGTCTTGAGGTAAGTCAACAGCCGTCGGCGCTTGGCTACGAGGCTCAACAAGCCACGGCGCGAAGAGTGATCTTTTTGATGAGTTTTGAAATGCTGAGTCAGTTGAACTATACGGTCCGTCAACAATGCGATCTGCACTTCCGGCGACCCGGTGTCCGACTTGTGCGTCTGATTCCGGGCAACGATCTGCCGCTTTTCTTCTGCCACCAATGCCATCTAAAGGTTGCTACTCCTTGTCTTCTCTTTTCTCGTTTTGTATCAACGCTAGTGTAACACAGCCGCCGGAGGGCCCGTGAGCCACGTCTCCAGCGCCGGATCGTTGAAATCCCGAATCAGGAGCGCTACGCCCGCCAGATCATCATGGGTGGTGCTGATTCCAACCACCTGCATCCCGGCTGCCAGGGCGGCTTCAACCCCGGTGTGGGAATCCTCGAAGACGACGCAGTCCGCGGGCGCTACGCCAAGAGCGTCCGCCACTCGCAGGTAGATCTCGGGATGCGGTTTCGGATTGGCGACTTCGTGGCCGTTCACGACGACGCGAAAAAATGACCTGAGCCCGGTTTCATCGAGAACGAAATCCACGTTGGGCGGCTCGGCGTTGGTCGCAACCGCCAGCGCTAGTCCCCGGTGCCGGGCGAGGAATTCGCGAATCCCGGGCACCAGCGCGCCGTTGAGGTGCGGCTTCATCATTTCGCGGTAAAGCGTCTCTTTCGCGGCGCCATGGGCGAAGACTTCGGCGTCATCGAGATGCCGGCCGAAAAATTCCCGGATGAGTTCGTCGTTCCGCTTCCCGTACATGCGTTGCTGCATCTCTTCGGTCATCTCTACGCCGAGACTGCGGTTGTATTCTTCCCAGGCGGTGCGATGCCACGGATTCGAATCGACGATAACGCCATCCATATCGAAAATAAGCGCGCGGATATTCGACATCCGTTACTCTGTCCCCGCAGGTTGCAATTCCTGTTCGATCCACGAGAGATAGTTGGGCGAACCATCGACAATCGGGATGGCGACGACTTCGGGCACCTCATACGAGTGCGCGGATTCGAGCGCCGCCCGCAGCGATTCGAACAAGCTCCGCGAGCTCTTGATGATGAGGAGCCACTCAACGGAGTCTTCCACGGCGCCTTTCCATCGATAGAAACTGCGGACCGGCGAAATTACGTTTACGCAAGCGGCCAGGCGCTCATCGACAAGCCGCCGGGCGAGCCCTTCGGCTTCATCGGCGGACGAGCACGTGCTGAATACGACAATTTTGTCCGTCATTGAGCGCCATTTGAGTGGAACATTTTTGCGAATCGATGTTACTATTATCTCTCCACCACTTTGATGAAGATCTCGGTTGTCAAGACTGCGTATGCGTTGATTGTGCTGTGTGGAATTGTCTATGCATTTGTGGAGTTACGCGGTCCGAATGGGATACCGGGATTGCTGGAAAAGCGGCGGCAGGTCCACGAATACGAAATCAGCAATGAGCAACTGCATCGGGAGATCGAGCAGAAGCAGGAACGCATCCAGCGTCTGCAGAGCGATCCACGGGAGCAGGAAATTGAGATTCGTCAACGTCTGAAACTTGCCGGCCCCGGCGAGAAGATTTACATCATCGACGATAAAAAGAGATAACCGGTTCTTCGAAGAGGCGGTGGTTGGGTATTCTGGAAATCAAGCCGGAGTCGAAGGCATCCATGAGAGCGTTTCCCGGAGTCAAATCTCGACCAAAGCGCCTTCTGTTCGGTTTGGGGTCATGGTCACTGATGATTGGCTCACTGGGATTCGTCGCCATCATGCGAAACGGCTTCGGCGGCCTTAATCCTTCCGATTTCTGGCGTCTCCCGCTCTGTCTCGCACTGGTAGCTATCCCGCTTGCGTTGATCCGGGAGAGACTCGCTCTAATATTGGGCTCCTTGATGTACTTGATCGGGAGCGCTCTGGTCGCGGGAGTATTCTGGTTCTTCACTCGCTGAACCTCCTCGCATCCGGCGTGAATCGGGAGACCCCCATCGTTCAACGCTGGGTTTTCCACACTGAGAGACGATCCGGCCTTCAATCAAGCCGACTTGATCTCGGTCCATAAGCGATCGCGATACCGTTGCGCCGCCGATGGCAACGCCACGGGCCACACGCCCCGGCGATAAATCTCATCGGACGGATAGAGCACGGGGTCGCGCGGAAGCATGGCTTGAGCGGCGCCATTCGCCGTCGCTGTTTCGGCTGCGCGCGCGTTGGCTGCCGCCACATCCGGACGCAGCAGGAACTCCAGAAACTCGTGCGCCAGCTCATATCGCTTACTCTCGCGCAGAATCACCGCGCAGTCGCAGTAAAGCGGATAGCCTTCCACCGGATAGACAAATCCGATCTTCGCGTTTCCGCGTATAGCCTGGGCGGTTGTGGTCGACCATAACTGCGCCGCAAGCACGTCGCCCGAAACCAGCTGATCCCTGACCTCGGCGTTCAGATATGCCCGCAAAAGCTTCTTCTGGCTGATCGCTTCCGCTTTAGCCGCCTGCAGCTGGCGTTCATCTATCGAACCAAACGGATACCCGAGCTTCTGCAGACAAGCGCCGATGGCATCCTCGGGATCGTCGAGCATCGTCAACCGGCCGCGCAGACCTGGGTTCCATAATCCATCCCAACCACGCGGCTCGGCCGTCTGCGCTCCGTTGTACGCGATGCCCGTCGCGTTCCACATATAAGGAACGCCCCAGCGCAGCGCAGGGTCCCAGTCCGGCCGTTGAAACCGGGCATCGAGGTTCTTGAGCGAGGGCAGACGCGCATGGTTGAGGTCCGCAATCATGCCATTGCGCGCCATGGGAGCGAGGCGGCTGTGCGTGGGGAACACGACGTCCCAGCCGGAGTTGCCGGTCATGACCTTCGCCAGCATTTCCTCATTGCTCTCGTACGTGCCGTAACGCAGACGCACACCTCGCTCGCTTTCGAAACGCGCGAGCATGGCGGGATCGATGTATGTCGACCAGTTGTAGACATTCAAGCGCGGGCGTGGGTCGCGTGCGCAGGAGATCAGAGCGCCGGCGCCGGCAAAGAGGAACGCACGCCGAATCATCGCTCCTGCAGCCTCTGCGAGACCAGGATGATCGCGCCGAATGCCACCACAATCAGCGCCGAGACCGCGTTCACCACCGGACTCACGCCTCGGCGGGCCATCGCGTAGATCACCATCGGCAGAGTTTCCGAATCGACTCCCGCCACCAGGCTCGTAATCACATAATCGTCGAACGACACCACCAGCGCGAGGAGCCCCGCGGCGGCTATGGCGGGCGCAAGCGACGGCAGCGTGACCCTCGAGAAGGCATGCCACTCCCCCGCGCCAAGATCCATCGCGGCTTCCTCCAGCGTGCGGTCGTAATTCCGCAGCCGGGCTGAAATCACGATTGCGACATACGCGATCGAAAATGCCACGTGCGCAATGATCACCGTGTAGAGCCCGAGTTGGAGGTGCAGGAATCGGAACGCCCACTGAAATAACGCGAGCAGCGAAACGCCGGTAACGATCTCGGGCGTGACGAGCGAGAGATAGAGGGCCCCGGAAAGAATCGGCGCCCCGCGTCGCCAGATGCCATACGCCGCCAGTGTCCCGATGACCGTCGAAAGAACGGCGGCAACAACCGCGATGATCAGGCTGTTGATCAACCCTTCGGCCAGTTGCGGGTCGCTCATCGCCGCCCGATACCAGCGCAGCGAAAAACCCTCCCATACCGTGAATCGGCTCGCATTGAAGCTGAACACGATCAGGATGAGCAACGGCGCATGGAGGAACGCCAGCACGGTCGCCGAGTAAATCCCGAGTGCTTTCTGTCTCACATCAGCTCCCGCGCCATCCGGCTCCGCATTAGCGCCGCCAGAACCAGAGCGCTGGTCAGCATCAAAACCAGCGATGCTGCCGACCCGAATGGCCAGTCCCGCGCCGTGGTGAACTGATTTTGCACCAGATTGCCGAGCATTACCGATTTGCCGCCGCCGAGAAGGTCGGGCGTCAGATAAGCGCCCAGACAGGGTATGAAAACGAGCACCGCGCCGGCGACAAATCCAGGAGCGGAGACCGGAATGATGACGCGCCAAAGTGTGGCGAACGGACGCGCGCCGAGATCCGCCGCCGCTTCGAGCAGCGCCGGATCGAGACGTTCGAGAGTGGCGTACATCGGCAAAACAAAAAAGGGCAGGAAGTTGTAGACGAGCCCAATCAACACTGCGCCATCGTTATAGAGGAGTTGCAGAGGTGCTGCCACCAGGTGCAGGCGCATGAGCACCGTATTGATGAGCCCCGTGTCGCGAAGGATGAAAAGCCAGGCATAGGTGCGAACGAGGAAACTGGTCCAGAACGGCAGCAGAACAAGTTGCAGGTATAGATTCTTGCGCGGCCCGGCGCGTGAAATGAAGAGCGCGAGGGGGAACCCGAGCAGAGCGCACAGCGCAGTCGCAAGAGATGCAATCCAGACCGAACGCCAGAGGATGGCGAGATAAAGCGGATCCGCGAGGCGCGTGAAGCTTTCGAAAGTCCAAGGCTGTTCCACGCCGCCGTAATCGCCGCGCGTCAGGAAGCTGTAGGCGCAAACGATCCCGAGCGGGGCGGCGAAAAAGAGCGCCATCCAGACGCGCGCGGGCAGAAGCGCAAAGGGCGCTGTCCCGCGCCACCAAACAATGGAGGAACTTTCCACTTCGGTGGCCTCGCATTGGACAACGCCGCGACCCGTTTTGCGCGTGTTCCTTAAGAGGAAGAATTTTCTCATTCGAACCGCAGCTCATCCCCGGGGTTCCAATGTATCCAGACGATTTCCCCTTCCTCGAAATGGTTGTCGCCGCGCGGGACCTCCGCGATGGCGCGCCCGCCATCGTCCAGAGTCGCGTTCACATGGACGCAGTTTCCGAGAAACAGGGAGCTCTCGACCGCCGCGCGGTGGCACGGTAATCCCTCGGGCTTTTCACGAGCCACACGGGTCGATTCAGGCCGCACCCCAGCCTTACCGAACCAATTGATGGTGCCGAGAAAGCCGGCGACGAACGGCGTGGCCGGACGCAGATAAACTTCTTCGGGCGTACCGAACTGCTCGATGCGGCCCCGATTCATCACCGCGACCTGATCCGACATCGAAAGCGCCTCTTCCTGATCATGCGTCACAAAAAGGAACGTGATGCCCGTCTTCCGTTGCATCGCCTTCAGTTCCGCGCGCATTTGTTTGCGGAGTTTCGGATCGAGCGCGGCCAGAGGCTCGTCGAGCAGGAGCAGTTGCGGCTCGAGCACCAGCGATCGTGCCAGCGCCACGCGCTGCTTCTCTCCGCCGGACAACTCGGCGGGCGTGCTGTCGCGTTTCTCCGAAAGCTGCACCAGCTCCAGTGCGCGCAGGGCCCGATTTTCCCGATCCGAAACCCCACGCTCGCGCAAGCCGAACTCGACGTTGCGCAAGGCGGTCAGGTGCGGGAACAGGGCATAACTCTGGAAAACCGTGCTCACGTCGCGCTGATAGGGTTTCAATTTGTTAACAACCGTACCGTTCAGCAGGACCTCGCCCGAGCTGGGCTCTTCGAACCCGCCAATCATCCGTAGCGTGGTTGTTTTGCCGCACCCGGAAGGACCCAGCAATGAATAGAAGCCGCCGCGCAGTAGCTTGAGAGAGATGTTGTCGACAGCACGATGACCGGGGAAATCCTTTACGATCTGGCGGAGTTCTAGGACGGGCTGCATCCGGTTATTCGTATCTTAACGGCTGGGCCTTCGAACCTGAAACGTAAGACCGTGATTCGAATGTCTATATACTGGAAGGTTCAGGAGATTTTAAATGAGCACGCCGCAATATCCGTATCCCGCCCCGCCACCGCCGCCCAGCGGCAACTCGAATATCAAGACCGCCCTTGCCGCAGGCGCAATTATCGCGTCCCTTGCCGCCAACGGCTTTCTTCTCTACCAGGTGCACGATCTGAGAACAGATACGGCTCAAGGCCGGGAAGTCATGCAGAATGAGATCGATACGCTCAAGGAAAATAGCACGGTGATGACCGCGACCCAGCGGAAGCACCTCGACGACCTCAAAGCGGAACTCGATACTCGCTCGCGCGAGGCCAATCAGGCTGCCAGCCAGGCCAAGAAAGAAGCCCTGACGTACGCCGATCAGCAGGCGCAGAAGCTCGAAGCGGAGAACCAGAAGATTGCCGGAAATGTGAATCAGGTTTCTTCCGACCTTTCCAACGTCAGGCAATCCGCCGAAGCCGCCAACGCAAAGATCGCTGACGTCGGTACCGACGTGAACGGCGTCAAAACGGATCTGGCCAGCACGAAGACGGACCTGCAACAGACGAAGTCCGATCTGAAACAGGTTCGGGGCGATCTCGGTCAGACCAGCAGCCTGGTCGCAACGAACGACAAAGAACTCAACGAACTGATCCGCCGTGGCGAGAGAAACATCGTCAAGTTCAATATCAGCAAGAAAACCAAGGGCTTTCAGAAGGTGGGCGACATCAGCCTGCTGCTGAAGAACGCCGACCCGAAGAAGTATAAATTTACGCTCCAGGTGCAGGCCGACGATAAGCTAACCGAGAAGAAGGACCGGAATGTGAACGAACCGCTCCAGTTCTACGTTTCGAATTCCCTCTACGAAATTGTTGTCAACACGGTCAGCAAAGACGACATCTCGGGTTATCTTTCGACGCCGAAATTCCAGGCGCGAAATAATTAGACGCCTTCTGCTTATCCGGTTGACTCAGCAAAGCCCAGGATGTTGGGTTCGAGATCTTTTGCGCCGCGGATCTGCTCGTATTCGGTTGATTTGCGGGCAGTTCCGAGTCCAAGGAGGGTCTGAAA
>JBEKTF010000086.1:0-34771 GCA_049516355.1 Bryobacteraceae bacterium
CCTGACTTCGCCAGCCCGAAATCAAGCACCTTGACCGAGCGGTCGGGTCGAATCTTGATATTGGCCGGTTTCAAATCGCGATGAACGATGCCCTTTTCATGCGCCGCTTCAAGCGCATCGGCAACCTGTTTCGCGATACGGAGGGCTTCTTCCAGCGGGACCGGCCCCTGCGCAATTCGCTCCGCCAGGGTCGGACCTTCGACCAACTCCATCACGAGGTAATTCGGCCCGATGTCATAAAGGGTGCAGATATTCGCATGATTCAGCGCCGCAATCGCGTGCGCCTCACGCTCAAAACGATCGGTGAACTGCTGCGCCGAAATCTTGATTGCGACATCGCGATTCAGGCGCGGATCGCGCCCCTTCCACACTTCGCCCATCCCGCCTTTGCCGATGGGCGAGACGATCTCGTAATGGCTGAGTTTAGCGCCGGGTTGCAGGACCATAAGGCCTCCAGAAGTCGGCTCAGTATACTAGTTTCAGCCCCCGGCGTAAATCGTACTGCTACACTGGAATTTCACCCCTCAACTCATTCAGCCGTGATTTCAGTCAGTAATGTCAGCATGCGCTACGGCGCAAAAATCCTCTTCGAAGACGTTTCCACCGTCTTCTTGTCCGCCCGGCGCTATGGCCTGACAGGCCCGAACGGCTGCGGCAAGTCCACCTTCATGAAAGTCCTGACCGGAGAGCTCGAAGCCCAGAAGGGCACCGTGGTTCGCCCGAGGCGCGTCGGCGTTCTGAGTCAGGACCAGTTTGCTTTCGATGCGTTCCGCGTGGTCGATACGGTCATCATGGGCAATCGCCCGCTTTGGCAGGCGCTGGCGGAACGCGATGACCTCTACGCGAAAGCCGACATGACCGACGAGGATGGAATGCGCCTCGGCGAGCTGGAAGGAATTGTCTCGGAAAACGACGGCTATACGGCCGAGAGCGATGCGGCAATCCTGCTCGACGGGCTGGACATTCCGGAATCCCTGCACGACCGCAAAATGAGCGAGTTACAGGGCGGCCAGAAGGTTCGCGTGCTTCTCGCCCAGGCGCTTTTCGGCGGGCCCGATGCCCTGCTGCTCGACGAGCCCACCAACCATCTCGATCTCGAATCCATCCACTGGCTGCAGGATTTCATGCTCCGCTACCAGGGAACGTTGATCGTGATCTCGCACGATCGCCATTTCCTGAACAGCGTTTGCACCCACATCGCCGACATCGATTACCAGACGATCATCACGTATACGGGCGGCTACGACGATATGGTGCTGGCGAAGACCCAGATCCGTTCGCGGATCGAGTCGCAGACAGCGCAGCGCGAGAAGAAGATCGCGCAACTCAACGAATTCATCGCGCGGTTTTCGGCCGGCACGCGTTCGAGCCAGGTCACATCGCGCAAGAAGGAAGTGGAGCGGCTGCAATCGGGCGAACTGGCGAAATCGAATATCGCGCGCCCGTTCATCCGGTTCGAGATGAAGAGGCCCTCGGGCCGGCATCCACTGGAAGTTCGTGGGATATCGAAATCGTACGGCGATGTTTCCGTAATCAAGGACTTCACCGCGAGCGTTTCGCGCGGCGAAAAGATCGGCCTGCTCGGGCGCAACGGCGTGGGCAAGACAACCCTGCTGCGGTCGCTGATCGCCAACGCTCCAGGGGCCGTGGATGAGCCGTTCAGCATCGACGGCGGGTCGGTCGAATGGGGCCACGAGGTTGCGGTCGGATTTTTTGCGCAGGACCATCGCGCGACCATTCAGCCCGGCTTGACCGTTCTCGAATGGCTGCAGGAAATCGACCCCACGGCCGGCACCGAGGAATTGCGCGGGCTGCTCGGCCAGATGTTGTTCATGCGCGATGAGGGGATGAAGCCGACCGAAGCGCTATCGGGCGGCGAGGCCGCGCGTCTGCTCTTCTGCAAGCTGATGCTGCAGAAACCAAACGTGCTGGTGCTGGACGAACCGACCAATCACCTCGATCTGGAATCGATCAACGCGTTGAACATTGCCTTGCAGAAATATGACGGCACGATATTCCTCGTCACGCACGATCACGATCTTCTGGAAGAAGTCGCCACCAGAATCTGGCACTTCGACGGGAAGGGCATCGAGGACTTCAAGGGCGCTTACGAGGAATATCAGACGACGTACGCCTGAACGGATACGTCAGAACCGGTAGAATTTATGCCGGCATGAGCGGCAGCGAAAGGGCGCAATGAAGAAAAGCCGCAGAAATTCTTCCCAAATCCCGTGCCGGTAAGCGCGGCGAACGTTGGTTGAAGTACAGTTCGGGCAAAACCCGTACTTCCCTTTCAGCTCTTCGAGATCCAGCGGATCAGCTTTGATGAGTTCCCTGGGCGATTCGATCTGGGGTAAAGCATAGGCATACTGCGAGGCTTCGAGCCGAAAACCCGGCACAGCCTCGGAAAGAGTCTTCTCGATACTGTTTACAACCGAACTGACTTTCTGATCGGCAATTTTCGAAGAATCGCGAAGGTTGGTTATAGTGCGGGACTGAATCGAAGAAATCTGCTCCAGCGTCTCGATTCGTTCGTTTAATTGGTCATTAAGAACCGCTGTACTTTCCTCGATGGCCCTTTGCCCCATCTGCTGGAAGTCTTTGAGAAGCTTACTCTCCAGCTTCTGCATGTGCTCGCCGACCTGATCCTCGATCAGGCCGGGCAACTCCGACTTCAGTTTTTCCGCGCGCTGCCGGGTGCGGGCGGCCTCAGCCGAACGCTGCTGCTCCAGCATCAGATCACGCAACGGGTTCAATCTGCGACCTGGTGTGTTCCTCTGATTTCGCCGCATCCTGGGAAAGGGCCCTTTGGAAATTGTAGCGCGCCGGTCGCCATCCATCCACATATAGACGTGTTCTTACTTACTAGAATGTAACGTCTTAGCGGGTGCTTTTCCAGAGGCCGGTGGTGGTATTACCATTACTAACGAATGGCCATACCTACGAGCCTGCGTGGAAAGCGACCCACACGAAGAGTCGTATCAAACTCGTGCGAAATGGGGCGGCTGGAGGGATTTGAACCCTCGACATCCAGAACCACAATCTGGCGCTACTACCAACTGAGCTACAGCCGCCGTAAGGGAATGTATTCATTCTAGCATCGGTGCTTAGCGGTGCCCGCCATGTCCGCCGCCGCCGTTGGAATGACCACCGCCCCCACCCCCACGACTGCTCGGCGCCGGAGCGCTGCGATAACCGGGCGCCGGGGCACTGCGGTAGCTGGGAGCTGGAGCGGCGGACCGTTGGGGAGCACCTTGCGGACTGCCGAACCGGTCCCAACTGCCGCCACCGGCGTTGGAACGCTGCGCCTGGGCGAAACCGGATTGGACATTTCCCTGACTCGGAGGTTCGCCGAACCGGCTCCATCCCGCACCACCCGCTTGCGAGCCGCCTCCGCCAAACGCCGACCTGACGGCCGCCTGCTGCTGTGTAAACGGCGTGCGCTGGCCTGCCCCGCCCGAAGGCGACATACGGCTGAAGAAACGCTGGTTGCCGATTTCAGCCCGCGGCCCCGCGGCCGACGCAGCGCGGTCGCTGAAGCGCAGATTGTTCGCGGTCGGGGTGACCGGCACCGCGCCCCGCACCAGCGAAGCCCGCTGCAGCTGAGCGCCATTTACCGCGATCCGATTACCGAATGCCCCGCGCTGAAAATCCTGTGCGGAAACGGCATTCACGCCGTTCGCAACCCGGGCGTTCCGGAATGTGCTCATGATGTTCACGTTATTTACGAACCCGAATCGCCCTCCGCCAAATCCTCCCCTTGCAAACCACCCGGGTCCGTACCACGGGCGAAATGCCTCGAAAGGAGCCAGCGGAATCCATCCGACATTCCCGAAACCGAAGCCGACACCGACACCAACTCCCACGCCGCCGCCGAATCCAAAGAAACCAACCATCGCCGGATGCCACCAGTAGTGCCCATACCGCACGCCGGGGAACCAGCTCCAGCCAATGCCGGTCCGAAAATACCAGGAGCCGTAATGGAATGGAGCCCATCCCCAGGGATCGTAGTCGACCCATGTCCAGCCGTAGTAGTCTTCCCAAACCCACTGGCCATTGCTATACGGAGCCCAGCCGGGCGGCACGTTCGGAGTCCACACGTTGCCGTAAGCGGGGTCGTTGCCCCAGCGTCCGTAGGCGTCCAGATCTTCCGCGCCATTGATATCGGGGCTTACGATTCGATTCGACTGCGCCCGCTCGAGATAGCTGTCTCGCTGATCGTTAAAGTTATCCCACTGATCGCGGGCAACCGCGTAGACCACCTGATATTCCGGATCGTCCGCCAATCCGCGCACGAGCATCATATTGCCTTCATGGATGCGCTCGGTGCCGCGAGAGGTTGAAGTCTCCACATCGCCTTTGCGAACGACGATTCTGGTCGCGCCATCGGGCGCCACTTCCACGCGAACCGCCGTCTGCCGGAGCGGATGAACCGCGACCGCCGGCGTGCTGATTTCGGATTGAGTATTGGTATCCCGCAGCACGCGGTACGTGATCAATCCTTTCGCGATCTGAATCTGGTTGCGGCCATTCTCAAGAACGGAGAGACGTATCTCGCTGTCGCCGCCGATCCGGACAAAGTCAGCGTAATCAAGTTGCAGTTCCGCGCTCCCGCCAGGAGCCACGGAAATGGAGTCGCCGGCCATAAGCGGAGCATTCAATACAGCTGCTACCCACTCGCCCGAGTCCGCCCGGCGCACGGAGACGTCGCCATTGATCACGCTCAAGCGGGCTACCGCCTGGCCTGGCTGATCCGGCACTACGCCTGCATCTTGCGGGGGATAACTCTGCGGATAGTTTTGGGGATAACCCTGTTGCGGATAACCCTGTTGCGGATAACCCTGCTGCGGGTAGCCCTGCGGCGGATAGCCCTGTTGCGGATAGCCCTGTTGCGGATAGCCCTGTTGCGGATAGCTTTGGGGTGGATAACCTTGGGGCGGAGGTGGGTACCCTTGCTGGCCGAACAACGTCGCTAACGCGAACATCGCTGCCGCAAATAATTTCGCGCCTCGCATACCCATTCCTATCCACTTCGTCAAGGGCAATCGCCTGTCCAAAGCCTAAGCATTTGATTCTTTGAGGCTTTTCGGTATCATGAGGGCAGCCCGGGATGGCTGAAAACCACCAGACTGCTCAGTTTGCCCCAGTTGGATATATATGAATTGGTTGACGATGACAGCAATTATAACCACCGGCTTAGCAACTGTGTCGGGAGTTTCCGCAGCCCCGAATGGCGACCCGATTCGATACACCGTCCGATTTCCAGATCCGCAAACGCACTATGTTTCAGTCGAAGCCACCCTTCCAACCGGCGGTCAGCCCGCGGTCGAGGTGTTCATGCCGGTCTGGACTCCGGGATCGTATCTCGTGCGCGAGTATGCCAGAAATGTCGAAGCCATTACGGTGTCCGACTCTGCCGGCAAGCCCCTGGTTTTCTCGAAATCGCGCAAGAATCGCTGGCGCGTGGAAACTGCCGGCGCGCCGGAAATCCGGTTTTCATACCGCGTTTATTCCCGCGCAATGTCGGTCCGGACGAACTGGGTGGAAGATTCCTTTGCTTTCCTCAACGGCGCTCCAACTTTCGTGACGCTGGTAAACGGCCTGGCGCGGCCACACGATGTCCGGCTCGAGTTGCCCGCACAGTGGAAGACGACCATGACCGGCTTGCCGGACGCGCCCGATGGCCAGCCTCATCACTACCTCGCGCCCGATTACGACACGCTGGTCGATTCGCCGATCCTGGCCGGAAACCCGGCAGTGTACCGGTTTGAGATCGATGGCATCCCGCATTTCCTGGTGAATCAGGGTGAGGCCGGGGTCTGGGACGGCCCGCGCGCGGCGGCCGACGCCGAAAAGATCGTACGCCAGAATCGCGCGATGTGGGGGGCACTTCCGTACAAAAAATACGTATTCCTGAACATGATCACGGAGAGCGGCGGCGGGCTCGAGCACCGTAATTCGATCTGTATAATGACAAGCCGCTGGGCCACCCGCACGCGCAAGAGTTATCTTGGCTGGCTCGACCTGATTGCTCACGAATACTTTCACGCCTGGAACATCAAGAGGCTCCGCCCCGCCGAACTGGGGCCTTTCGATTACGAGAATGAAAACCCGACCAGAAGTCTCTGGGTCGCTGAGGGCATTACCGACTACTATGCTCCGCTGACGGTTCGCCGCGCCGCGCTTTCGAACACGCAGGAATATCTGGGAACGGATACACCTCCCTCGCCTGGATCGCTTTCGGCAACAATCGCCACCCTGCAATCCACTCCGGGACGCCTTTTGCAATCGGCGGAGCAATCCTCCTACGACGCGTGGATCAAATTCTACCGGCCGGATGAGAACACGAACAACACCTCTGTCAGCTATTACACGAAAGGCGCGGTGGTGGGATGGCTGCTCGACGCGCGCATCCGGCATGACACGGGCGGAGCGAAATCGCTCGACGACCTGATGCGGCTCGCATTCGAAAAATTCTCGGGCGATCACGGCTACACGCCGGAGGAATTCAAGGCCACGGCTGAAGGGGTCGCGGGAAAGCCGCTGGGCGATTTCTTCCGCCATACTGTGGAGTCAACCGAAGAGCTGGATTACACGGAAGCGCTCGACTGGTTCGGTCTGAGATTCAAGCAGGAGACCGAAGCCGCGGGAAAGCCCCGGAACGGAACTCCGAAAGCATGGCTTGGAGTCGACACCAGGATCGACAACGGGCGGTTGATCGTCAGCCGGGTGCCACGGGAGTCGCCGGCTTATGAATCGGGGCTCAGCGTCGACGACGAGGTTATCGCAATCGACGATTTCCGCCTGAAGCCGGATCAGGTTGCACAGCGGCTGGAGAACTACCATCCGGGCGACAAGGTTTCGATTCTGGTGGCGCGCAGGGACCAGCTGACGCGCATCCCTCTGACACTGGGGGAAGAGCCGAAGAAATGGCAGCTGGAAATCCGGCCGGACGCGACGGAGAGCCAGAAGCGGAATCTTGAGAAGTGGCTGGGGAAACCGGCCTAAAAAAGTTTAATGCGGAGGTACTTCCGCGGGTGCTCGCGAAAATCCCGCAGCAGCGTTTCCATGCTTCGCAGCGAACCGTTCAACGATTCGTAAAGCTGCGGATTTGCCAGTAAACGACCGGCCCGCCCTTCCCCGGTATTGAGCGAAGCCATCATCGCATCCGTGGCTGCGAGCAGGCGCACAATGCGCACATAGCTTGCATCGTCCTGAAGTAACGAACTCGCATTGGCGGCGGCAAGGGAGGCGCGAAGGTCCGCGAGTTGCCGCAGGAACTGGTTGTATTGATCGTCGCTCGCAAAGAGGCGGCCTGCCGTGCCCTCGCCGTTTTGAATCGAGGCAAGCGTCTTGTCAACTCTCAACACGGAATCGTGAATGTCGGCATACATGTCCATCGAAAAGACAGCCTTGCCCAGTTTTCCCTGGGGATTAAGAAACGTGTGCAAAGCGCTGTCGAATCCGCTTACGCGTGAAAGCACTGCGTCGTACTCAGCCTCCCCATTCACGAATCTGCCGACTTCCGTATTCGGGGACAACATCTGCGCCAGAATCTGATCGACCTGGGCAAGGTCCCGCTGCACCGCCGCGAGCAAGGCGGTGCGATCCGTAGCCTGAACTGCAGGCTTGCTTTGAAGGACAGCGTCTTCCGCGATCGGAAGGGGACTCTTTCCTTCGGCAATATCGATGAACTTAATGTCCACGACCGTGTCGGCGTTGATGTCGGTTTGGGAATCGGAGGGAATGAACTTCAGGTAACGCGCAAGGATCCGCATCTCGACGCGGACAATCCGCCGCGGGTCGAGCGATCCGGAGAGTTCGACCTTCCGGACCCCGCCGATCCGGATGCCGCTCAGCCGCACTTCGGAATCCGTGGTCACTCCGGCGGCATCCGGCAGGTAAGTCGTCAGTGTTGTTCGCCGCGCGAAAAGGTCCGAGCCGGCGAGCAGATACATCTCCACTGCCGAGATGCCGATCGCAATCCAGATCAGCCCGGCGACACGCAGGCGCATCTTAGCGGTCGGCTTGATCTCCAGTTCCGCCATCTGTGGGTCAGTCTAGCAGCCTATGCGAGGTTACTTGCTTTAATCACGATTCCGCAAAACGCGCCCGCCGCGATCAACCACATTGAATTCATACGGTAGCGAAACAGCAACGCCACGCTGACGCCGGCCAATGCCGCGGTATAAGCATCCACCAGAGCGGCTCTTCCCAACGCTGCGGTCACGGCCGCCATCAGCGCCAGCGCCGAGACGTTCACGCCATCGAGAAACGCCCCCGCCAGGCGAGAGCGTCTCAATCGCGGAATCAACGGACCACTCAACGCGACGAGCACGAAAGACGGCAGGAAGATCGCGAATGTCGCGATGAAAGCGCCGGCCGAGCCCCCGACCAGATAACCGATAAACGTGGCGGTCGTAAACAACGGACCGGGCGTGAGTTGCCCTACGGCAATCGCATCTAGCAATTGCGGTTCGGTGAGCCAGCGCCATTGATCAACCAGACCATCCCGCAGGAAGGCGATCAGGACGTAGCCACCCCCGTAAAGGGTCATGCCGACTTTCAGGAAAAAAGAGAATAACGGCAGCGTTCCATAAGGTGTTGGAGTATTTCCGGCGGGCCGGGTCAGACGTGTCAGCGCATCGGGCAACACAACCATCGCGGCCGCGATCGCGAACATGCGGAAGAGGCTCGATACGGGCTGCCGTTTATTGTGTGGCGTGGTTGTCCAATCGACGGCGGCGGCGAGCGCTCCGGACGCGAAAAGCAGAAGCAGGACATCGGCGCCCAGCAGCGCAGCTACCAGGGCTGCAATTCCCAGCGCCGCGTGCCACCGGTTCTTCAGGGCGATCCCGAGCAACCCACGGATCGCATATACGACGATGGCGATAATTACCGGCTTCACGCCGTAAAACAGAGCCTCCGCCTGGGGCAGAGAACCGTATCGTTTATAAGCCCACGCACAGAGGAAAACGATCGCGGCGGCTGGCGCGATAAAGCACGCTCCCGCGACGATCGACCCTTTCAAGCCTGCCCGGCGCAATCCGATGTGGATTGCCATCTGGGTGGAATTCGGGCCGGGGAGCAGATTGGTGGCGCCCAGCAGATCGAGGAATTCCGCCTCGGTCATCCAGCTTCGGCGGGTGACCACCTCGTCTCTCATCAGAGCGATGTGCGCCGCCGGGCCGCCGAAAGCGGTGAACCCCAGTCTGAGAAATAAAGTGATCAGTTCGCGCGTAGCACTTTATCTTAATAGCCGTGATCTCACAATCCGTGTCTTTATTAATCGTGTCTTTCTATTCGTAACGACGGCTGTAGCATAATACGAAATACAAACAAGCCCGATGAAAGAATTACAGATCCTGTCAGCCGACGGAAACAGCCGGCATGTCGCTCTTGAGGGTGAGCGGCTTTCCCTGGGGCGCTCCAGCGCCGCGGAACTCTGCTACCCGGACGACAACGGGCTTTCCCGTCAGCACCTCGCGATCGAACGCGACGGCGACGGCTGGGCGCTGCGCGACCTGGGCAGCAAGAACGGCACCATGCTCAATGGCGCCAAAATCACCGAGCGGACGCCGCTGAAATCGGGCGACCGGATTACCGCCGGGCACCTGATCATGATTTACGACGGCGCCGGTCTGCGAGCCGCCAAGCCCGTGGTCGTCTTCGATACCCGCGACGATGCCGAGGC
The DNA here is from genome assembly GCA_049516355.1 of Bryobacteraceae bacterium. GTDB lineage: Bacteria > Acidobacteriota > Terriglobia > Bryobacterales > Bryobacteraceae > BOG-234. The sequence continues at coordinate 9,695 of JBEKTF010000086.1, forward strand.
GACGACAAGCTCGGGAACGGTGATCACGCAGCTCGAAGGCGTCATCAAGAGCAGCGACGCGATTGCGCACGCCGAGACGCTGGCTGCGACGCACGTTTCGGCCCTCATCCGCGCGGGCAACGAACTGGCCGGCCACAGGCCCCTGCCCGAATTGTTCCGGTTCATTCTCGAGCTTTCGATTCAGGCGGTGAACGCGGATCGCGGCGTTTTGATGACGCTGGAGAATGGTGAGCTCGTGGTGCAGGCGAATCAGGGCCAGGGCTTTCGCATCAGCACCGCAGTGCGCGATCGAGTGCTGGACAGCGGGTTGTCCGTGCTGGTGCGGGACACGTCGATAGACGACGCGTTCCGCGAACGCCGCAGCATCGTGGAGCAGAATATCCGCACCCTGATGGCGGTTCCTTTGCAAACCCGCGATCAGATTATCGGCATCATCTACGTGGATTCGCCTTCCCTGCTGCGCGAATTTACCAAGGACGATCTGAACCTGCTGACCGTGATGGCGAATGTGGCGGCGATCCGGATCGAACACACGCGGCTTGCCGAAGTGGAACAGGCGAGGCAATTGATGGCTCGCGACCTCGAACAGGCGGCCGAGATCCAGCAGGGATTTCTGCCGGCAGTTGCCCCTGCCGTGCGCGGGCTCGATGTAGCCGGGCATAACGCGCCCTGCCGCACTGTCGGAGGGGACTATTACGATTTCTTCCCCTACGGGAGCAGCCGCATCGCCATGGTGCTGGGGGATGTCTCCGGCAAAGGCATGCCCGCATCGCTGCTCATGATGGGACTGCAGGCGCGCGTTCAGGTGCTGATCGAAGAGCCCAAAAGCCTGGCTGAAGTGATGACGCGGCTGAACCGCATCACCTCCGCCAATTGCCCTTCAAACCGGTTCATCACCTTTTTCTTCTGTATTCTCGATGGCGATACGGGGGATCTTTCATTTTGCAATGCCGGACATAACCCGCCGCTGATCATCCGGGCGAATGGAAGTTACGAGCAATTAAACGGCGGTGGTCCCGTGCTCGGAATCCTGCCTTTCATCGAGTATCAGGAGTATCACGCCAAGCTCGACGAGGGCGACGCCCTCGTCATCTACAGCGACGGCGTCACCGAAGCTAACAACCCGACGGGGGATGAGTTCGAGATCCAGGGGCTGGCCGAAACTGTGATCCGAAATCGCGGTGAGTCGGCCAGCGCGATCGTCAGTTGTATCAATCGGGATTTGGTGACTTATACCGCGGGCGCGCCGCCGGCGGACGACATTACTCTCATCGTCGCGCGACGCGTGGCCGCCTGAGTCTGACTCAAAAACATTGTTTTCGGTCTGTTACTCTCCTGTAACGTCCTTGTAAAATTCGCCTGCTAATCTCCAGACTTACCCACCACTGAGACTTGAAAGGAAGAATGTGACTACTACACTCTTGAGGGAGCGGTGTGTCGCCGCTGTGTTGTGTGTGTTGCTTGGGGCCCTGTGCCTGCAGGCGCAAACATCGGGAGGCGCCGGAATCATCGCGGGAACGGTGGTTGATCCCGAGGGAAAGGCGATTCCAAACGCAACGGTAAACGTAAAGAACGAGGCCACGGGCGCGGTCAATACAGTCAAGACCGGCTCGGACGGCCGTTTTGCGGCGGCCAGTCTGACTGAAGGCACTTACTCGCTTGATGCAACAGCTCCCGGCTTTGCTACAACTCGTCATGGGGCGGTGCGCCTCAGCCCCACGGGAACGGAAGATGTCTCCATCGCGCTGAGCATCTCCGGAGTAAGCTCGGCGGTCACAGTCGAGGACGTAGCTTCTCTTGCGGCTGCAACATCGCCCGTGCAAACGTCATTGGAGGCGCATTCCGCGGAATCGATCATTCCGGCCGATTACATCAAGCATTTCACCTCACCCGTCGGGGATTACACTCAAACCGTCCAGATGGCGCCAGGTACTTACAGTATCGACCCCAACGGGACCGGTCTGGGCCAGAGCAAACTCTATTTCCGAGGCTTCCAGGACGGCTTTTACACGATGAGCTTCGACGGCATTCCGTTCGAAGATACCAACACTCCCACGCACCATTCCTGGGTGTTTTTCCCCGCTCCGTGGATCGGCGGGACGGTGTTCGATCGCAGCCCCGGCTCCGCGGCGACCGTTGGACCCACCAACTTCGGCGGCTCGATCAACTTCCTGTCCGCGGAGACGCAGCCGGATCCGAGCGCGAGGGCGACGTTCGCCTACGGATCGTGGAACACGATGTTGCTCGATTTGACGCTCGACTCGGGGAATTTTGGCAAAGGCGGCAAATCCAGCCTCACGTTCGATATCCAGCAGATGACGTCCAATGGATTCGAGACCGACAACCGCCAGAAGCGCGGCGCCGGTTCATTGAAGTATCTGTTCAGGCTGTCGGATAAGACGACAATGACGGTGTGGGGCGGAGTCGTCGACATATGGACGAACACACCGAACGTTGGGCCGACGCGCGCTCAGATTGGGCAGTACGGCTACGACTTCCTGAATACCGGGGTCGCGGATCCTACCAACCCGCTCAGCTCCAGTTTCTTCGGATTCAACTACTACCACGTTCAATCGGATTTCGCTTACTACGGCTTCAATACCGACCTGGGACACGGGTGGAAGCTGGATAACAAGGTTTACTTTTATCGCTACTGGAACAAGCAAAACTACGTAAACAGCTACCCTTTTACTTTTGCCAGTTCAGTCGACAAACTCAACGGTTACTCGAAAGGTGGGGACATTACCTCTCTGGTCTGGGAGTCGAAGTGGGGTATATTCCGGACCGGCGTATGGTATGAGTGGGCCTACACCGACCGGTATCAAGCTCCCTACAATACACTTACAAACGTGGACGTGCCGACGCCCAATTTCCACGAGCACTTCATCACGCAGTCCATCCAGCCGTTTGCCGAATTCCAGTACAACGTGACCCGCAAGCTGAACATAACGGCTGGAATCAAAACCGCTTACTATAACATGAACCTCAATCAGTTTCAGGACAGAAATAAAGTCGGATGCCTGGGTGGTGTGCTGAACAAGTCGATTGATGCCTGCATCGGGGGCGCCGCATTCACGACGCATGATGCGGGGTACAACTCATGGCTGCCGTCGCTGGCCGCGCACTACTTCCTGAAGAGTAACTGGTCGGCTTATGCTCAGTTCGGCTCGGGAAGCATTATCCCACCGAGCGCGGTGTTTGATGTATCCAACGGCGCGGTGGAAACAATACCGAAACCGGAGATCGTACACACCTATCAGGTCGGTTCCGTCTATAAGATCAACCGGTTGATGCTGGACGGCGATCTGTACTACAGCAAATTCCAGAACGCCTATACGTCATACAACGATCCCGTTACGAGCATGCCGATCTATGTGCTTCCAGTCGGTGGGGACTCGATCACCAAGGGCGTCGAGATGGAAGCAAATTTTGTGGTCGGACACGGGTTTGGCATTTACGCCAACGGCACTGCCGGGAACGCGAAATATACCGCAAACCACTTGTGGGTAGCGTATGCTCCGAAGGACACCATGGGCGTCGGGCTCACTTACCAACGCAAGGCCTGGGATGTGGGTTCATAACCAACGCCTACATCAATTACTCCTTGAAGGAAAACTCGCTCTTCAAGCAGACGTCATTCCGGTTGGCTATCGAAAACCTTTCCAACGAACGGGCGATTGTCGGGATCGGCACGGCCCAGAACGGATCGACGTCGGCCAACCCGAACTCCGCCGACCAGCTCACCTTGTTGCCGGGACGGAGCGTCATATTTTCGATGACGGTCGGTTACTCGCCAAAGAAACGGTAGTCTGGGAGTAATGCTCAGACTGCGAAGACCGGTTCCTGCGATTCTTTTCGCGGCGGCGTGCCTGTTCGCCCAGACGCCACCCAATCCGGCCGGCTTACCTACCGGCCAGTTACTCAGCGAACCGGGTCCGACGTTCCGGTTCGCCGATGACTCACTGCCTTCGCCCTTGACCTTCATCGTTTACGGCGATCAGAGGTTCACCGATCCCGCCAACGTGGTCGCGGCCGATCCGAAATCCCGGGCGTGGCTGGCGAGACAGATCGCCGCGGAACATCCGGCTGCGATCGTTCTCAATGGCGACGTGCCGCTGAATGGCGATGTGGCGAACGACTACGCGGTATTCCGGAGCGAAACCAAACCGTGGCGCGATGCGGGCATCAAGGTCTTCCCGTCGCTGGGGAATCACGAGTTCCGTGGCGATCCGCAGAAGGCTCTGGAAAACTGGTGGGCGAATTTTCCGGAATTGAAAAACCGCCGGTGGTACTCGGCGCAACTCGGATCGCGTGTTTATGTGATTGCGCTGGATACCAATGCCTCGCTGATGCCGGGCAGCGATCAGGCGCGGTGGGTTGAAAAGCAGATCGACGGATTGCCCGCTTCGATCGATTTCGTTGTGCTGACGATGCACCATCCGCCGGTCGCGGATATTCAGAAACACATCGAGGTGGATCACAATCCACGAGAAAACGAGATCGCTCTGCGGATTTACCTGTCGAAAGCCGCAGCGAAGTCACATGCGCGGTTTCTGGTGAGCGCGGGACACATTCACAATTACGAACGCCATATTGTCGACGATGTTGTCTATCTGGTGGCGGGCGGCGGCGGGGCCCAACCGTACTACGTTGAACGCACTCCCGACGACCTTTACCGGAGTGTTCTCTTTCCGAACTTCCACTATGTGAAAGTCACGGTGGAAAAAGACCGGCTGCGCGGCGCGATGTACCGGATCGTAAATCCGGAAGCCCCGATTCTCGATAAAGAGCTGAAGGACAGCTTCGAGATTCTGGCAAAGCCGCGATAAAAGACAGCTCCGCTGTCGCGGTCGGTGGAAGGGGAAACGCGACTTGAAGTCGCGTACCACACAGGCTGAAGCCTGTGCCACGGAAGCAAAAAGATGCGGTGCGCCCCACTGCCAGTTTGGTCTCGCAGTTGACGTGGGACGCAGTCGTGATGGTAAACTTGTCCTCCGATAAGGTGACCGTGCATCTTCGCACAGGGCCACGCGGCCGCACCTATATCGGGAGCGCCTGCCGCCCATCGTTTTGATTTTCTACCACGCAGAGCCTTGGCCACCGGCAAAGCGGCATGGTCACCTTATCGGAGGACAAGTTCACCAACAAGGCTGCGTTCAACGTCAACTGCACAGCTTAGTGCCCAGGTACATCATGGGTACGACCTGGTTCTCGATTGCAAGTTAACACCGCGGACGAGCGAAGGCGATGCACCGGCGGGGATTAAAGGCTGCAAGTAGTTGAAAGGGAAAGCACAAAAAATATTGTTGATTGCCGTCACCGGCTTATATCCCCTGTACATCACGGGCTGTATATATCTCCCGACCCAAAGCACCTAAGATGAAGGCAGCTATGGGGATATTGAATAAGTATGTAGTTATCGCTTTTTTGATCCTGATTTTCACTCAGACAGCGGCTTATGCGGACAGCGTGACCGTTACGCTTACCGGGGCCGGTCCGGTCAGCAATGGCGCCTATTATGTACTTCCGTACCAAATAAGCATCAATGGGCAAGCCTACGCTGCGGATTGTTACGACTTTTTCGATGACGTGACCATAGGTCAAAGCTGGCAAGCGAATGAACTTAGCCTCGATCAGGTTGCCGATTCGGGTGCTTTCAGTGGATCTACGGGGCACGGCGCTGGCACTAATGCGCTGGCCGACTACGAAGAAGTAGCGTGGTTATCTTCACAGGCGACGCCGACACCGCAGTCCCGGATTGATTTGCAGGAAGCGATCTGGAATGTGTTCGATCCCGGTATCTTTATAGTAACTACGGGCATACAGCAATACCTCGACCATCTGGCAGCGGCCCATGGCGCTAATTACGATGGTTTTTCTTTTAGTAATTTCGTTTTCCTCGAAGCGATAACGGGATCGCCTGGAGATAGAGGTTTTCCGCAAACGTTCATAATCGACACGAGCAGGAATGCGAATGGAATCGAGCCCACGGCGCCAGAACCTGGTTCGGTTGTTCTTTTGGCGGTGGGATTGGGGCTGGTCGCGCTATCCAGAGGTTTCCGGACTCGTAAACCGGGCCGTCGATCCCGGTAAAACGTTGAGCTTCCCGGTTATGGAAAACCGGCCCATTTTGCTAAGCTCAAATCTCAAATGGCCAAACTATCGATCAAAGACCTCGATCTGAGCGGCAAACGCGTCTTCATTCGGGTGGACTTCAACGTCCCGCTTGCCAACGCCGGTCAGGAGATTACCAGCGACAAGCGCATCCGTGCATCGTTGCCAACCATCAACTACGCGCTGGAACACGGCGCCGGCGTAATACTTGCTTCGCACCTTGGCCGGCCCAAGGGCAAACCGAATCCGGAAATGAGCATGAAACCGGTGGCGAAGCGTCTGGAAGAGCTTCTGGGAAAACCGGTAAAGCTCGCGCCGGATTGCGTCGGGCCGGCGGTTGAGGCCATGCTGCCAAAACCTGGCGAAGTGCTGCTGCTCGAAAATCTGCGTTATCACGCGGAAGAAGAAGCGAACGACCCCGGGTTTTCGAAACAGCTCGCGGCGCTGTGCGATGTCTATGTGAACGACGCGTTTGGTTCTGCGCACCGCGCACATGCGTCCACGGTCGGCATGATCAGCTTCGTCAAACAGGCGGCTGCCGGGCTTCTAATGGACGAGGAGCTGAAATACCTGACCCTGGTGACAAAAAGTCCCGCGCATCCCTGCGTCGCGATTCTGGGTGGGGCGAAGGTTTCCGACAAGATCGAAGTAATTGAGAATTTGTCGAAGGTCATGGATAAGGTACTGATCGGCGGCGCGATGGCATACACGTTCCTGAAATCGCAAGGTGAGCCGGTGGGAAAGTCGCTGGTCGAAGACGACAAGCTCGACCTCGCGAAAAACCTGCTCGCGCAGTTCGGATCGAAGCTCGTGCTGCCTGTCGATCACGTGGTTGCGGCGGAATTGAAGGAAGGCGCGGAAAACGAGACGGTAGCGCAGGTTCCCGACGGCAAGATGGGCCTCGACATCGGGGAGAAAACCATCGCGGAATATTCGACGATTATCAGGGGCGCTAAAACCATCGTCTGGAACGGGCCGATGGGGGTGTTTGAGAAACCTCCATTCGATCGCGGCACGGTGGCGTTGGCGAAGGCCGTGGCGGAATCGGGCGCGATCTCCGTCGTGGGTGGAGGCGATTCCGAGAAGGCTATCAAGAGCGCCGGTGTAGCGGCAAAGATCAGCCATATTTCGACCGGCGGCGGTGCGTCGCTCGAATTCCTCTCGGGTATCGAACTCCCCGGCGTCTCTGCTCTGAACGAAAACCCGCGCTGAACGAAAAGTAGAAGTGCGACCCACGCTTTTCCTTCTCCCGGGCTTGCTTTGCGACGCCGAAATCTGGAGTCATCAGAGCGCGGCGCTCAGCGAGTTCGCGGAGATCGTGATTCCGGATTTCCGGTTCGTACGTTCGATTCCGGCGATGGCTCAACTGGTTCTCGACGGGGCGCCCGACCGTTTCTCCGTGGCCGGGCATTCGATGGGCGGAAGGGTTGCACTGGAAGTTTTCCGGATGGCTCCGGAGCGCGTAGAGCGCCTGGCGTTGCTCGATACGGGCATTCATCCGCGAAGACCCGGTGAAGAGGCGGGTCGGCAGGAGTTGATCGACCTGGCACGCCGCGACGGGATGGAGGCGATGGCCGCGCGCTGGCTTCCGCCTATGCTGCACTCTGACCACATGGCGCTTCTTGCGCCGCTCACGGCCATGGTGAAGCGCTCCACGCCGGAGACTTTCGAGAATCAGCAGCGAGCGCTGCTCGACCGCCCCGATGCCCGCGCGGTTCTCCCTGCGATTCATTGTCCAACTCTCGTTCTGTGCGGAAGGGAAGACGCGTGGAGTCCGGTGGCGCAGCACGAGGAAATCGCGGCGTTGATTCCGGGCTCGAAGCTGGTGGTGATCGAGGAGTGCGGCCACATGTCGCCGGTCGAGCAGCCTGACGCGGTCACGAATGCCCTGAAAAGCCTGTGGTTTTCACCCGCAGCTCCGGGCGTCGTACGATAAAAACCATGGCCGTGACATCGATTGCAGCCGGCGTTGAGATTCTCGACGTCGTCACCCCTGCGTACTCCGAGATCCTGACTCCCGAAGCGATGAAATTTCTGGTCGAACTGGCCCGGCGCTTCGAATCGACCCGCGTGGAGCGGCTGGCTGCGCGCGTGAAAGTGCAACAGGAAATCGACGGCGGCGCGCTGCCCGATTTTCCAGAAGAGACCGCTGATATCCGCGCGAAGGAATGGACAGTGGCGCCGATCCCGAAAGACCTCGAAGACAGGCGCGTCGAGATCACCGGCCCGGTGGAACGCAAGATGGTGATCAACGCGTTGAACTCCGGCGCGAACGTCTTCATGGCCGATTTCGAAGACTCGAATTCCCCCACCTGGCAGAACAACGTGGAAGGCCAGATCAACCTGCGGGACGCGATCAACGGGAGCATTGGATACACCAGCCCGGAAGGCAAGAAGTATGCGCTGGCGGAGAAGACTGCGGTGCTCCTCGTTCGGCCGCGGGGCTGGCATTTGATCGAAAGGCATTGCCTGGTGGATGGCAAACCGATCTCGGGCGCACTGTTCGATTTCGGCCTGTTCTTCTTCCATAACGCGAAGAACCTTCTGGCCAAGGGCACGGGCCCGTATTTCTATCTGCCCAAGCTGGAGCATTATCTCGAAGCGCGGTTGTGGAACGACGTGTTTGTCTTCGCGCAGGATTATGTGGGCGTGCCGCAGGGGTCGATCCGGGCCACGGTGCTGATCGAAACGATTCTCGGGGCGTTCCAGATGGATGAAATTCTCTGGGAACTGCGCAATCATTCGGCTGGCCTGAATTGCGGGCGCTGGGATTACATTTTCAGTTTCATCAAGAAGTTCGGCAGGCGCGCGGATTTCGTGATGCCGAATCGGGCGCTGGTGACGATGGATCGCAACTTCCTCAACGCCTATGTCCTGTTGCTGATCAAGACTTGCCACCGGCGCAATATCCATGCGATGGGCGGGATGGCGGCGCAGATTCCAATCAAGAACGATCCGGCTGCGAATGAGGCAGCGCTCGAAAAAGTGCGGCAGGACAAGCTGCGCGAAGTGAAGGCGGGGCACGACGGGACGTGGGTGGCACATCCCGGGCTGGTGCCGATCGCCAAGGCTGTATTCGACGAATACATGAAGACCCCGAATCAGATTTTCGTGAAACGCGACGACGTCCACATCACGGCGAAGGACCTAGTGGAGGTTCCTTCAGGCGAAATTTCCGAGGCGGGATTACGCCTCAATATCAACGTGGGACTGCAATATCTGGAATCCTGGCTGCGAGGCAACGGGTGCGTGCCGATCTACAACCTGATGGAAGACGCGGCGACGGCTGAGATTTCGCGGGCGCAGGTCTGGCAGTGGGTGCGGCACAAAGCCAAACTATCGGACGGGCGAACCATCACGAAAGAACTGGTCGACCAAACCCTGCGGGAAGAACTGGAAAAGTTGAAGGCGATGCTGGGCGCGGATCGCTTTCAGCAGGGCAAGTTCGATCTCGCCGCGGAGTTGTATGAAAAGATGATGACCACCCCGCAGTTCGACGAGTTCCTGACGCTGAAGGCGTATGAATACGTTTAGCAGGAAAGGCGCAGGCGAAAACGCCTGCTCCACCACGGAGAATCACAAGCCTGGAAGACATGTGGACCAGGCCTTTCGGCCTGCGCTCTGTTTAATTCCGGATGTCTGAAATAACAGCAGGCGAACTGGCGGCGCAGTTGGGTCTGCCCCTGCGCGGCGACGCCGGTCGCCTGCTCACGGGAGCAGCAACGCTGGAAGATGCCGGACCGGGCGAGCTTGCTTTTGCGGGCGGCCCGAAGTATTTCGAGGCCGGAGCCCGCTCGGCGGCCGGTTGCGTTATTGCGACGCCTGAATTCACCGGCGTGGATGGCCAGACCATCATCGAATCCCCGCAGCCGCGGGCGCATTTTGCGCAGGCTCTGGCGCTGCTGTATCCTGCGCCCCGGATTTGCGCGGGCGTGCACCCTTCGGCGGTGATCGAAGAAGGCGCGCGGATTGATCGAACCGCCGAGGTGGGGGCCTTCGTTACTATCGGACGGAACGCGCGTATTGGGGCACGAACGCGCATTGGCGCGGGAAGCACGATTGGAGCCGACGCGGAAATCGGAGGCGATTGCGTGGTGCATCCTCGCGTTTCCGTGTACGAGCGGATCACGATCGGCGCGAGATGCGTGATTCACTCGGGTGCCGTGATTGGCGCGGATGGCTTCGGGTTCGAAATGGCGGGCGGGGCGTGGAACAAGGTTCCGCAGGTCGGCACGATTGCGATCGGAGACGATGTCGAGATCGGGGCGAACAGCTGTATCGACCGCGCGACGCTGGGCGCGACCGTAATCGGCGACGGCACGAAGCTCGACAATATGGTCCACATCGGACACAACTGCCGGATCGGGAGGCACGTTGTTATCGCGGCTCAGACCGGGCTGGCGGGCGGCGTCAGCATCGGGGATTATGCAGTGGTCGGCGGACAGGTGGGCGTGGGGGATAAGGCGCGCATCGAATCGAAGGCTATTATCGGATCGGGTGCGGGAATTCTGACTTCGAAGATTGTCCGCGCCGGGGAGCCGGTGTGGGGAACGCCCGCACGCCCTTTGCGCCAGTATCTGGAACAATTGGCGACGCTGGCGCGTTTATCGAAGCGGCGCCGAGGTAAGTAGGTAGATGGTCATTGTGGTGGGCGGGCATTCGCGGAATATCGGCAAGACCTCCGTGGTCTGCGGCGTGATTCGCGCGTTGCCGGGTTGGAACTGGACCGCCATCAAGATCACGCAGTACGGGCACGGCATCTGCTCGCGCGATGGTGAAGCGTGCGATTGTTCCGACCCGGCCCATCCCATTGCTGTTTCCCAGGAGACCGGCGCCACGCCATCGACCGATTCGGGGCGTTTTCTCGCGGCCGGCGCCGCGCGCGCGTTCTGGGTGCGGACACCCGCGGGCGAATTGAACGAAGCCATGCCACGCGTGCGGCGGCTTCTCGCAGAGAGCGAAAACACGATTATTGAATCCAACAGCATCCTTCGTTTCCTGCAGCCGGATGTTTGCGCGATGGTGCTCGACGGCGGCGTCGCCGATTTTAAACCGACCAGTCTGCGTTTCCTCGATAGGGCCAACGTTCTGGTGGTCACGGGCGATGCGGATCCGGCCTGGCCACAAGTATCGGTGAGTCTGCTGCGGAACAAGCCCCGGTTTGCGGCTCCGCCTCCGCGTTATGAGAACCCCGAATTTATCGCGGCGCTGGTCACAGCGAATTCCGATTTATTTTCAGGTCCCAAGCTCTTGAAATAGAAGGACTGCGTCTAGTCCAGGTTCAAAGCTCGCTTCACGGGAGGGTTACGTTGGAGTCGCATGAACTGTGGCGATCCAACAATTGATGGGCTTCTGGCTGGAGAAGCATCCATCCAACCTTTAAGCCCGGGAGCGAACGGCCGCTCCGTGGGATATCTGCAGGAGTTATTGCGCGGTCACGGATACAATTCCTTGCCGGATGCGCGCGGGCCGTCGTACGGTGTTTATGGACCTTCGACGCGCCAGGCGGTAACGGATTACCGTCGGAGGAACGGAGTGGCAGCTGGGGAGCGGGCCGATTCGGCGTTGATCGGCGATTTGGTCCGGCGTAGAGCGCCGCGCGCAGTGCTGGGTCCGGCTTATGTCCCGCTGGCTTTGAATATCCCGTTCACCCCGGTCACCCGATTTGTCTGGTTGACGTCGCTATTCGAAACGGGTGGAGGATTAGGGACCCTGAACCTCAACACCGACCAGTGCGGGGTTTCGTTCGGCATTTTGCAATGGTCGCAGAAACCCGGCCAGTTACACGTCATCCTGCAGGCCTGTTGCACGCGAGAACCCGCTGAGTGGGAAAGAATCTTCGGCGGGACCGGGATTCTCGACCACACGGCGAAACGGAATGGCGGTGTGGACATGCACGGGCATTCCGTCGATCCGAAGTTCGAACTCACGGAAGATCCGTGGAAAAGCAAGCTGGAGGCGTTGGGGACGAGCCCGGCAATGCAGCGCGTCCAGATCGATTTGGCTTCGAATGTTTATTTGAATGAACTGACGCGAGCGCGTGGATATGCGCATGAAATCCGATCGGAGCGCGGATTCGCTTTCTTGCTGGATCTTGCGAATCAGTTTGGCGCGGGACGGGTCGTGCAGCAATATAAGATCGCCGGGCAGCCTGATACTACGGAGCACGAAATCCTGAAAAGGCTGGAGGACGCCTTCACGAATATCGCCCGGCCGGAGTTCCAGCCCCAGGTTCGGACGCGGCGGGAATTCTTCCGAACCACGGCCATGCTTTCGGATGAACCTCTGGCAGGACAATGAAATTGCAGGCAGCGAAACAGTGATTCGGATCGGCACATCGGGTTGGCACTACAAACACTGGGTCGGGCCATTTTATCCTCCGCGAACGCCAGCGTCCCACATGCTCGAGTATTACGCGGGGCGCTTCGATACAGTCGAACTGAATAACAGTTTCTATCGACTGCCCTCGAAAAGTGCATTGCAAAACTGGCGCGAGGAAACGCCGCAGGGCTTCTGCTTCGCCGTCAAGGGCAGCCGCTACCTGACCCACGCGAAGAAACTCAAAGACCCCGAACAGGGGATCGGGCGATTCTTCGAGCGGGTCGAAATCCTTGGCAGCAAACTGGGACCTGTCCTGTTCCAATTGCCTCCCCAGTGGACGGCGAACCCGGAGCGCCTTGAAACCTTCCTCAAGGCTCTGCCAGGTGGACATCGATACGTGTTCGAATTTCGCAATGAAACGTGGAACAACGCGGACGTCCTCAAAATACTGCGCTCTCACAAGGCTGCGTATTGCATCTTCGATCTGGCAGGACACCAGTCGCCCCTGACTGTTACGGCTGACTTCGTCTATGTTCGTTTGCACGGTCCTGACGGCAAATATCAGGGATCGTACAGCAAAGAAGCTCTACGCCGCTGGGCCGATCGAATCAAGGGATGGGAAGCCCACCGAAAGCACGTGTACGTCTATTTCGATAACGACGATTCCGGCTACGCGCCGCAGAACGCGCTCACGCTGAAAACAATGCTGGGAGCCGATACCGAAGCTACAAAACCGGCGAATCGTTCTTCAGCATCGCGCGCCGCACAATCTTAATGGGTGGAAATCCCTGTTTCATGAAGCTGTCGTGGAACTCTTGCAGAACGAAAGACTGCCCGCGCGTTTTCCGATAATCTTCGCGCAGCTTGAGGATCTCCAGTTTACCCAGGGTGTAGTAAAGATAAGTCGGATCGGAAGTGCCGCGCTTGGTCTCAACAAGCGCAGTGCTGCGCGTCTGCATCCCTTCCTTAACGAAAAAGTCGACGCCCTGATCGAACGTCATCTGCCCGGTGTGCATCCGGATGCCGACGATATAACGGGCGTTGCGCAGCAATGCATCCTGTATCTGGCCCAGACGCAGTTTCAAATCTCCTCCGCCGTAGCCTTCGTCGATCATCATCTGTTCGCAATAATGCGCCCAACCCTCGGCATTGGTATTGGCCCCCAACAGTTTGCGGACTTTCGACGGCGCACTTTGCACCCGGAGAAATTGGACATAGTGGCCCGGATATGTTTCGTGGATCGACGTGCTCGCGATCGTACCGCGATTGAAGCCTTCCAAATGCTCCTCGACATGCTCCGGGGTCCAGTTCTTCTCGGGCAAAGTTACGTTGAAAAACGCTTCCTTTGCGACCTTCTCATAAGGACCGGGGGTATCCATCGACGCCGTGGTCAGGGCGCGCATGAACGGCGGCGTCTCTTCGACAATCGGCATCACTGGCGAAGGGATGGTGACAATGTGATGTTGCATGATGTAATCGCGCAGCCCGCCGAGCGTATTGCGGAACGTTTCGAGCACTTTATCCGCGGAAGGGTGGTCTTTCTCCGCCTGAGCCAGAATCTGTTGGGGCGTCTTTGTGGGGTCGATCTTCTTCGCCGTATCGCGGAACGCCTGCTGATTCTGGCGGAGATTCGCATAACCGATCTCGAGCAGCTTGTCGAGCGGGATATCGACCATCTCGTCGTAAAGCAGCTTCTTCCGGTAATTGTCCGCGCCGAGGCGGAAATCTCCCTTTGACCGCGGCAGCAGATCGTTCTTCAGAAACGTCTCATACGCCTGCAGTTCGCTTATGACAGCGGCATTCGTCTGGTGGAACTGATCGAGAAGAGCGCGATCCTTCACGCCGGTGAATGCAAGCGGCACGTCCTTCTGGAAAAAGCTGACGATGCCCGGCAACTGTTCCAGTGCGATCTCGGTATAAATGCGGGGAGGGTTCTTGAGATTCACGCGTGCGGTGGCAAACATCGCGGGCATCTGGCGCTCGCGCGCGATTACCGATTTCAAACGCTCGTCCTGCGATGCAAAACTGCGGCTCATGATCACGAAGACGGCGTTAGTAGCGGCGCTCGAGTAATGATCGGGGTTCTTCTCCCAGGCGCGAATCGATTCGAGATCCAGCAATCCGGATCGGATCGTGCCCAACACGAGTTCACGGTCCGCAGCTTGTTCGGGAGTTAACCGCGAGACCGGAAAGGTCTGAACTTCACGCTCATACTGCCGCAGCACGCTGATTTGTTGTCGAATCGACTCCTGCGAGAAGTTTTCCAGTTTAGGGTCGAACTGATGAAATCCCGCCGAAGTTCCGGCGGTCGGGTTGAAACGGAATTGGGCCTGATCGAAGAAGCGATCGACGAGCGCGTCCCAGGGACTCTCCTGGGCCTGAGCCATACCCGGCAACAATGCGCCAAGCGACAACATCATCAGGACCTTCATCTATCCTCCGCCAGCATCGCCAGCAGTTCCTCTTCATCGATCACCGGAACGTTGAGGGAACGCGCCTTTTCCAGTTTGGACCCGGCGTCATCTCCGGCGACAACCCAGGTGGTCTTCTTGCTGACTGCCGCGGCCACTTTTCCGCCCGCCGCCTCGATCTTCGACTTCGCCTCTTCACGAGTCATGCGCGGCAGGCTTCCCGTAAGCACAAAAGTCATGCCGGTGAGAGGCCCTTCCCTGCGCTGTCTCACCGTGTGCTCAAAGACAAGGTTGGCCGCCTTCAGGCGGTCGATCAGATGCCGATTATGAAGCTCACGAAAGAATGCGAATATGCTTTCGGCCACCTTGGGCCCGATCTCCTGGGCCTGTTGTAATTCTTCGATACTGGCGGCGGCGATCTTGTCCATGGAACCGAAATGCTCGGCGAGAAGTTCCGCCGTCCGTTCTCCGACGAACCGGATCCCGAGGGCCGAGATCACGCGCGGCATCGGCAAAACGCGCGAACGGTCGATATTGCGAATAATATTGGCGGCCGATTTCGGACCCATGCGGTCCAGCCCCGAAAGCTGATCGAGGCTAAGGTCGTACAAATCGGCGACGCCCTGGACCATCCCGTTATCGACTAGTTGATCGATCAGCGCGTCTCCCAGGCCGTCGATATTCATCACGCCGCGGGAAGCGAAATGCCGGATCGATTCCTTCAATCGCGCCGGACAATTGACGTTGATGCAGCGGCTGGCCGATTCGCCTTCCTCACGCACGATGCGGCCGTCGCAAACGGGGCAGGTCTTCGGCATGCGAAAGGGTTTGCGATGCGTGCCCTGCATCTTGACGCGAACCACTTTCGGGATCACGTCGCCACTGCGTTCCACGATGACCGTGTCGCCGATCTGCAGCCCCAGACGGGCAATTTCGTCTTCGTTGTGAAGCGTGGCGCGAGAGACGGTAACGCCGCTAACCACCTTCGGCGCGAGATGCGCAACGGGCGTCAGAGCACCCGTTCGCCCGACGCTCACGGTAATGTCCACTACTTCGGTTTCCACTTGCCGCGCCGCGTATTTGAACGCGATCGCCCAGCGCGGGGCTTTCGCGGTATATCCCAGATGCCGCTGCTGCGCGACGCTATCCACTTTGAGGACGACACCGTCGATCTCATAGGGCAACGCCTCGCGTTGGGATTCCCACTCGCGGCAGAAGGCCAGCGCCTGATCGATATCGGCGCACAAGCGGCGCTTCGGATTGACCTTGAAACGATGGCGATTGAGCCATTCGAGCGACTCCCAATGGCTATCGAAAATGTTCTGCCCCCGCTCGTCGAACAGGAAATAAGCATAGAACTCGAGGCGCCGCGATGCCGTGATACCGGGTTCCAGCAATCGCAGAGAACCTGCTGCCGCATTACGCGGATTGGCAAAGCGGGTTAATCCAAACTCTTCGCGCTCGGCGTTCAATCGTTCGAACGCCCGCAGGTTCATCACGATTTCGCCACGCACTTCGAACGGCTTCGCCGATTCCACGCTCAGCGGGAGGGAGCGGATGGTGCGGGCGTTCTCCGTAACATCTTCACCCGTGGTTCCGTCGCCCCGCGTAATCGCCTGCTGAAAAAAACCATCGCGGTATCTGGCGGCCATGGAGAGACCGTCCATCTTGAGTTCGGCGACGTAGCGGAATGGGGCGCCGCCCAGCAGGTCCCGTACGCGGGAATCGAATGCCCGCAATTCTTCTTCATCCAGAGCGTTGTCCAGGCTCATCATGGGTGAACTGTGGATCGCCTTTTGAAATCCCTCGCGCGGTTTGCCGCCGACACGCTGCGTCGGCGAATCGGGCGTAGCAAGCTCGGGGTGCTGCTGCTCGATGGCCTGCAACCGCCGAATCAGGACATCATATTCGGCATCGCTGATCTCGGGCTGATCGAGAACGTAATATTGATGTTCGTGATGGCGTATCTCTTCGCGGAGCTTTTCCGCTTCTCCGCGAGGATCGCCTGAGGAAGTCTTGGCGGACATTTCGCTATAATCGGTTGCTTTAGACGGCGCGCTTGCGCCCTTACGCTTATTTCCTACTCATTCCATCGTATCGGACTCATCTACAACCCTTTTGCCGGAGGACTAAAAGGGCCTGGACGCGCGCGTCTGGACAAAGCCGTTCGCATTCTCCAGGAAGCGGGCGGGCACGTCGAGCTCTTTGCGACTCCGGGTCCCCAGCGGGCCGGTGAATTGGCTTCGAAGGCCGTTGCCGATGGCTGTGACTTGATTCTCGCCGCGGGAGGAGACGGCACGATCAACGAGGTGGTCAATGGAATCGCCGGGTCTCAGGTGCATTTCGGCATTTTGCCCGCGGGGACAGCGAATGTTCTCGCCAACGAGATCGGGTTCTCGAACAGGCCCGACCACGCGGCCCGCCAGCTGCTGCACGCGATCCCGGTTCGCATCGCGCTGGGTTCTCTGGAAAGATGCCGGCAGGCCCGCCGGTATTTTGTTCTCATGGCCGGTGTGGGGCTCGATGCGCGGATCGTTTACGAACTCGATCTGGATCTCAAGAACAAACTGGGCAAACTCGCCTACTGGCACGGCGGCTTGCGCCAGTTCGGGCGCCCGGTGCCGCGGTTCCATCTGAAGGTTAACGGGTTGGATTATTGCGCGAGCTTCGCGTTGATCACCCGAGTACGAAACTACGGCGGAGATTTCGAGATTGCCCGGCAGATCCGGTTGACCGACAGCGACTTCGAGGTGGTCGTATTTCAGAATCACCAGTGGCAGGATTATCTCCGGTTCTTCGGTGCGGTCATGACGAACCGTCTGTACAGCACCGAAGGCGTTGTGATCACGCGCGCCACGCGGGTGGAAGTGGACAGCCCGGAAGACCAGCGTATCTACATTCAGAACGACGGTGAGTCGCTGGGAGTTCTGCCAGCAACGATCTCGGTGGTGCCGGACGCGCTTACCTTGCTCATGCCGAAGCGTTACGCTGGCAGGTAGCGGCGATGCCGCTCATGCAATAAGTGCCGAGATCGGCCGGTGAGCCGATTCCATGGACTCCGCAGTCCGTCTTCTTATGGACGCGCCTTCTAGAACGTGATACGCAGCGAGGCCTGTGCCCGGCGCGCGGTGGTTCCGTCCGGCGGCGTGATGGTCTGTAGGACTTGGCCATAGCGGGGATAAGGAACCAGAACGGACTGGCCGGCCGAGTTCTTCGTCAGCGTGTATTCCTGTTCCTGCAGGGGCGAAGGACCGGAAATAATCAGGTGATTGAAGACGTTTTGCGCGTCTGCCCGACGGCGAGAGAGAATTCGTTCACCTGATATTTCGTGAAGCCGGTCTTCGTGACGGTGACCGTATAGCCCGGGCCAGGAGTGAGATCGGGCATGGTGAAAAGACCGGCGCCGGTGGTCTGCAGCTTGCGTTCGAAACCGGTCTGGGTATTGGCTACAACGACGTCGGCACCCGGCACTGCCGCGCTGCTGGCATCCAGAACCGTTCCGTCAACCCCGGAGGTCGCGGCCTGCCCGTAAACCGGGCCTGCCGTCAGGCATGAAATCGCGAGGACCGTCAACATGAGCCCGATGAATCTGCGGTTGCTCCCGCTATCGGAAAATCTGACGGGACCGGATGGATGCACTGCGTATTCTCTCACTGTAATCTCCTCAAGAATTTGAACTAACTAGAGCTCCTTCATCATTCCGACAGGTTTGATAACTACGGGACGAACCCGGAATACCGCACCGCGAAAGACGCATGTCTACGTGGTGGAACTGCCCCTAAGGTTCAAAGTGTAGCCGCTGAAAGTGTAGCCGCTGAACGTTACGACTTCACTACGTTCCGGCCAAAATGGATATCGTGGCTGTGGGTTTCCTTGCCGGTCGCGAAGGGTAGTTTTCCGGGCGCTCAGTCGCATACCCGGTCCATGTGGCATTACACTCAACTCATGCGGGTTGTTTGTTTTTTACTCACCGCCACATCGCTGTTTGCCGCCGCCACCGATCCGGCTCTGGCGCGCCTGGAGCAGCAGATCGGCTACGTTTCGCACGCGACCGACGGGATCGTCGGAGTCGGCGCCGTGCACATCGAAACGGGACGCGCCGTTTCCTTACGGGGCGCCGAAGCCTTCCCCATGGCCAGCGCGTTCAAGCTGCCATTGGCGGTCCAGATCCTGTCGCTGGTGGATGACGGAAAACTCACGCTCGACAAGATGGTGTCGCTCTCGCCGCCCGATCTTCACCCCGGAAGCGGCAAGCTCACCGATCTGTTCTTCCACCCCGGTGTTTCGCTCTCGATCGCCAATTTAATGGAACTCGCGCTCGTGGTCAGCGACAACACCGCGGCCGACATCCTGCTGCGCGAAGCCGGAGGGCCGGCCGCTGTCACTGCGCGAATGCGGGCGCTTGGTTTGACCAGTATTCGGGTGGACCGGTCTACCGCCGTGCTGATCTCCGACTGGCAAGGGGTAAAGAGTCTCCCGCCGGAATCCCAATGGAATCGCGAAATGTGGGACAAGCTGTACGACGCGGTACCGCAGAACGAGCATATGCGCGCGCGCAGCGCTGAAATGCTCGATCCACGGGATACCGCAACCCCGGATGAGATGACCGAACTCCTGCTGCGCCTGTGGAAGCGAAGGGTCCTGACGCCGCAAAGCGCCGGTGTGCTGCTCGGCATCATGGATCGCTGTGAGACAGGCAGCTCCCGCATCAAAGGCCTGCTTCCCCAGGGAACGGACGTCGCGCACAAGAGCGGGTCGCTCGGCGGCGTGGCCAACGACATTGGATTCATTACGCTGCCCGGCGACGCGGGCCACATCGCCATTTCAGTTTTTACGAAAGCGTCGAACAAACCCGAAGAAGCGTCCGAGAAAGCCATCGCCGAAATTTCGCGCACCATCTACGATTATTTCGTTCTGGTACCCAGGCCCTGATGGCCGATCGCTGGGATAGTTCTCTCTACGACGACCGGCATTCCTTCGTCTGGAAGAAGGTTGGGGACCTGATCGATCTGCTCGACCCCCGGCCGGGCGAACGCATTCTCGATCTCGGCTGCGGCACCGGGCACCTGACGTCTCAAATATCGCAGCGCGGCGCCGAAGTCACAGGGCTCGACGGGTCGGCATCGATGGTTGCGCAGGCGCGCCAGAACTACCCGAAACTCAAGTTCGTTCTGGCGGACGCCCGGACGTTCACCTTCGATGAACCATTTGATGCCGTCTTCTCCAACGCCGCTTTGCATTGGATCCCCGAAGCTAATCCGGTTGTAGCGCGCATCGCTCGCGCTCTCAAACCCGGCGGCCGGTTCGTGTTCGAAATGGGAGCCAGGGGAAACATCGCGCGCATCGTAGCGGCGCTCACCGCGGTTGTGGAGGAAGCCGGTTATCCGGCGCGCAATCCCTGGTATTTCCCCAGCGCTGGAGAGTATGCGGTGGTGCTCGAAGAACACGGCTTCGAAGTGCGCTCGCTTTGGACCCTCGAACGCTGGAACAAGCTCGAGCATCCGGAGAAAGGCCTGCGCGAATGGCTGGAGATGTTCGCCGGCACCTGGTTTGAAGGCATTCCGGTGAAGGCGCGTGAAAGCATCGTCGCGGAGATTGAATCACGTTTGCGACCCAGCCTGTGGCGCGATGGCGCATGGTGGGCCGATTACCGGCGGCTACGCGCCGTTGCCCAACTCTCCTGACTTTCTCGGCTAACTTCGGTAACGGATTTGAAATACTGAGCCGTTTTCCGGCAGCGCCCCAACCCGCCAAGTCTGCGATTTGCCCATT
This sequence comes from Bryobacteraceae bacterium, assembly GCA_049516355.1. Classification (GTDB taxonomy): domain Bacteria; phylum Acidobacteriota; class Terriglobia; order Bryobacterales; family Bryobacteraceae; genus BOG-234. The sequence continues at coordinate 30,313 of JBEKTF010000086.1, forward strand.
TTACGTCCTTAAAATAGTTGTTTTTTACTACGATAGTTTTGGGTCTTAGATGAGCACATTCGGTGTATACTCATGCGTATTTGGAGACAAAATAAAACATTCCCGCTGGAATTTCCTCCAGCCCCAGGGAGCAGTTCGGAAGACCGATGACCGGCCACCCGAGCCGATATCGAATCAAGAGGGGGAACAGTATGCCTTCCGCCACAAATAAAAAGAATTCTCCCGCCAGCGCCCTTCAACCGGGGGCCGTGCGTCCACGCCATACTTCCAGGAACTCCCAGGCGCATCCTGGCGTCAGCCCGCTAAGTGCGGTCGGACATCGCAACACCAGCTTCCAGCCGCTGCCCCGGCCCCTGGGCCTGCCACCCTACCACTATTCGCTGACCGACAATTTCCCCGCGATCGGAGCCAACATCAACGCCGCGAAAAAGATGGTCTTTCACGTATTGGGTGATTCCGGTGGTGTTCAGGACGGAGAGTTCCAGAACAATATCGCCGAGCAAATGATAAAGGAGGTGGCTGCGGGCGGGGCTACGGTTCCCCAGTTCTGCTATCACATCGGCGACGTCGTTTACTTCACCGGCATGAACGCGGACTACTACGCCCAATTCTACGAACCCTACGCTCGCTACGAACCGCCGATTTTCGCGATTCCGGGCAACCATGACGGCGAAGTCGACGATCCCAAGGCACAGACATCTCTCGATGGCTGGGTCGAATATTTCATGCAGCCCACTCCCGACGTCGACCCCATTTCAAAGGATGCCCCTCGTGTCGGCCTGAACCTTCCCAACGTTTACTGGACGTTGCTGACGCCCGTTGCCACAATCATCGGCATGTACACCAACGTTCCCGAGGGCGGATCCATCGATTCGGTGCAACAACAATGGGTCACCAACGAATTTGCCACCGCCCCGACCGACCGGGCTCTCATTCTGGCTCTGCACCATCCGATCTTCTCGTTCGACGTCTATCACAGCGGTAGTTCGAAGATGGCCGACGTCCTCGAAAACGCTATTCGCGACACCGGACGCGTACCGAACCTTGTGCTGTCGGGCCATGTTCACGACTACCAGCGCATCGAAAAAACAATCGCTCCTGGCGGCGCAACGCCGTTCATCGTCTGCGGAAATGGCGGCTACCACAATCTGCATGCGATCCATTCGAACCCCGGGGACGTCGCCCCCGATACAGGCGCGGTCCTGAAATACGGTGCGGACAAAGTCTGGAGTGTTATGACACTGACCATTGACAAGAAGACGATCAAAGGCAAAACCACCGAAATCGACAAGGCGGGCAACGTGAAAAGCGGCGACTCCTTCAGTTACCCTGCGACATCGGTGGTTCTGAAAGACCCGAAGAGCGTTCCGACGCTTTGAGCCAGGCGGCGAAATAGCGAAGCCGCTGGTGGTGGGCGAAGAGCGCAATTGGCGCCGCATCCGGAAACCTGGAAGCAAGAGCGCAGGCGCGGCTCGCGTTGCTTCGCGAATTCCTGGCGCGGATTTCTGCCATTACGGCTGTTCCGGGACAATCAACTCGGCCGTGTAGTCGCTGATTCCGTCCGAGGCGTTCGTTTTGCGGGGGCAAACTGAAGCACCGCCCTAACTTCCGGCGATGCGTTCCGCCGCCTGTTTCGCGCTTCTGACGCAATCCGGAATCCCGACTCCGTGATACGCATTTCCGGCCAGATGTACTCCCGGAATCGCCGCGATCCGCGCCTCCAGTTCAGCGATCCGCACGGTATGACCAACCGTATATTGCGGCATGGATTCGGGCCAACGGTTGCACAGCGCGAAGAGGGGCTCGGCGGTGACGCCCATTAGCCTGCGCAAATCCGCCCGCATGTCCTCCTCAGAGACATTCGGATCGGTCGAAAAACAACGCAGCACCACCTTTCCTTCCGGCACGCGACCCAGCCATTTCGTGGCTACCCAGGTACACGCCATAATTGTGTTCCGCTCTCGCTTTGGAACGAGAAATCCAAACGCGTCGAGCGGATGCGGTATTTCGTCGCGCCGGTAACCGAAGGTCCAGATCGCGCTGCCCGTGTATGGGATTGAAGCCAGCAGATCCGCTGCCCGCGTGTCGACGGGGGCCATCAGCGGAACCGCGGCGTTGGCGCCGCAGCAGAGCACGATCCGGTCGAACAGATGCCATTCTCCAGCCGCGAAGACGCTCCAGCCCTCGCCGAACTGAATCGATTCCACGGTGGCTTTCACGACCGTGGTCCTGGCGCGAAGTGCGTCGATCAGCGACCCCATTCCGCCACGAAGCGATTTGAAAACCGATTCACCCGCGGGTTTGCGCTTCTCGCGAAGAGCCCCCACCACAACGCTTCCGAAGCGCTGTTCGTATTCCACAAACTTAGGCAAAACACTCACTGCGCTAAGTGCGTCGGGAGATCCGCCATATACGCCCGCCAGAAGAGGTTCCGCGAGATAATCGACCGCCTCCTGGCCAAAGTGATCGGCAACGAATGCGGAGACGGAACGGTCCGGCCATGCTTTCGGATTGTGAAAGACCTCCGTGGCCATCCTGAATTTTGTGCCCCAACCGAATAGTTCAGTTCCCAGTACAGGCAGGAGTCTTGTCGGGACCACCAGCTGGAGGCCTTCGGGCAGCGTGGTGAAACGCCCGTCCCGCAGAACGTAGGTACGGCGCCGCGCATCGTTGGAACCGGCAATCTGGTCGCCCATCCCGAGTTCCCGGATCAGTTGCTCGGCCCATGGCTTGGTGCCGAGCCAGCTCTCGGGACCTGTTTCGAGGATGCAGCCTTCCACATGAGACGTGCCGATGAGGCCGCCCGGCGCAGGGTCGAATACGACGGCTTCAATACCGGCCCGCTGGAGATAGTAAGCGCATGCGAGGCCCGAGATCCCGCCCCCGACGACCCCGACTGTCACGTTACGGGCGGAACTCGCGCACCATTTGCACCACGGCCTTAACGTGATCCACGGGCGTTTCGGGCAAAATTCCGTGCCCCAGATTGAAGATGTGGCCGGGGCGTGTGCCCGTGCGGCGGAGCAGATCGTGCACCTTGTTCCGGAGTTCCGGAATCGGCGCGAATAAGGCAACGGGATCGAGGTTCCCCTGAATCGCCGAGCGGTAGGAGATGTCCATCCACGCCTGGTCGATGTTGATGCGCCAGTCGCAGCCCATCACGTCGCCGCCGGCGGCGTGCAATTCACGGAAGTAGCCGGACGCGCCCGTGCCGAAGTGTATGACCGGTACGCCGCTCGATTTGATGCGCTCGATCAGCGCCCGCGAGTAGGGCTGCGCGAACCGGACGTAATCGTCGCCCGCCAGCGCGCCCACCCAGCTATCGAACACCTGAATCGCCCGCGCCCCCGACGCCACCTGCATGATGGCGAACGGCGCGAGCACATCGACGATCTTGCCCATCAACCGGCGCCAAAGGGTTTCGTCGGAGTACATCATGCGCTTGGTGCGGATGAAATTCCGCGAAGCTCCGCCTTCGATCATGTAGCTGGCAAGGGTAAACGGCGCGGCGCAGAAGCCGATTAACGGAACACGGCCCGCGAGGGCGCGCACGGTTTGCTGGATCGCTTCTCCAACGTAGCCCAGGTCGTCGGTGTTCGAAGTGGAAAGCGCGTCCACATCCTCGCTCGAGAGGACGGGGTTATCGATTACGGGACCTTCCTTAGCCGAATAACTGAGTTTCAGACCCATGGGTTCGACGGGCAGCAGAAGATCCGCGAAAATGATCGCGGCATCGACGTCGAGCGCTTCCACGGGCTGCAGGGTTACCGCCGCCGCCAGATCCGGACGCTTGCAGATTTCGAGCAGCGAATGGCGCGCGCGAATATCGCGGTACGATTTCATGTACCGGCCAGCTTGCCGCATGAACCAGACCGGCCGGACGTCGGTGGGACGACGACGGCAAGCATCGAGGAAACGACTGGTCATTGGAGCCACGCGCATCATTAAACCGCCTTCTCTTCACAATAAAACACCGGGGAAGAACTCCCCGGCAACAAAGACAAAACTATCACAAAATGTTTGATTTGTGGGAATTTTCACCGCGCCTGCCCGATCGGCAGGTCAACTGCGGTGCTTGAACCAGTTTAGCCGCCATTCCCGCGTATAGCAATGATTGGTAGTGCGTGAAGAAGGATTTAGCGAAGCAATCTGGTACTACTAATCTCTTGCGCGTGTTCGCTTTGCGCGCCGGAGCAGGAAATCGATCCGGCTCTCCGCTTCCGGGTGCGTATCGGCGGAAAAGTGGAGATCGGGAATGCGCCGGAGGTTCAGGCGCGAAGCTAACTCGTGTTTTAGAAAACCCTTAGCATGCTCCAGCGCTTCGAGCGCCTTTTTCTCCTGGCCCGCCTCGATGGCGACCTTGACATGGGCGGTCCGCATATCCGGGGAAACGTCGGCGTTGGTTACGTTCACGGACCCCAATCGGGGATCGTCCATTTCAAAACCGATTATTTCCGCC
>JBEKTF010000087.1:0-21551 GCA_049516355.1 Bryobacteraceae bacterium
TCTTGCGGCGGGCTGGCGTTGGAACTTCGATGACCACCGGATAATTCTTGAGAAGCCACTGCTGGACATTCTCCCGCTGGGCGGCTGGGACCACCCGCGTCCACCGGGTAACGCCCGTGGTTTCGTCGTACTCGGCCATTATGTAGCGGAGGTTGTTAAGTACAGTGACTCTGGAGGTGCTGTCGGATTTCTGAAAATGAAACTGCGGAGTCGCTTGGTCTACTTTTGCCATGAGGAGTTCCTTGTACTGGACGGCCGGGCTTCTCCCGCCGGGTACAGGTCTTTTCGCTTCATACCTTATGTCGAACTTGCCGGCGATGGCAATGTTTCTTCTAAAAATAGTGTTCGGTCCTACGCTTAGGTGTCTGAAACGCTGCGGCCGCCAGCGAGCGAGGGAACGGAACCTCGTTGCGCAATCGGAATAGATACCGATATCAGTGCATAACGCGCCGCTCAGATAGTTCAGGATGCCCCGTCATCCAGGAGTTGCGCGTCCGGTCGAGTGATATTGGCCTCGCGCAGGCCAGATTCAGACGGGTGAACGAGACATCGGGCTGTAGCTTCCGTATAGTAGATTGAAGCGAATCCCCACTGACCATGGAACTAAAGCCCGGCGACAAACTCGGCCCGTATGAGATCGTCTCTCGCATCGGCAAAGGCGGGATGGGCGAAGTGTGGAAGGCGCGCGATCCGCGGTTGAATCGCGATGTTGCGATCAAGATTTCGGCGCAGCAATTCACCGATCGTTTTGAGCGCGAAGCTCATGCCATTGCGGCGCTGAATCATCCCAATGTCTGCACGCTGTATGACGTGGGGCCGAATTACCTTGTGATGGAGTTGGTGGAAGGCCCGACTCTGGCGGAACGAATCGCGCAAGGGCCGATTCCGCTCGATGAAGCGCTCGGCATCGCGAAACAGATTGCCGATGCGCTCGAAGCGGCGCATGAAAAAACTATCGTTCATCGCGATTTGAAACCGGCCAACGTCAAGATCAAGCCCGATGGATCGGTCAAGGTGCTGGATTTCGGACTGGCGAAATCGGGCGAAGTGGCCGAGTTGACTTCCGATTCGCCGACCATGATGTCGGTACCGGGGATGATCCTCGGCACGGCCGGATACATGAGTCCCGAGCAGGCCGCGGGACAGGTGGTGGATAAGCGCGCCGACGTCTGGGCTTATGGCGTTGTGCTGTACGAGATTCTCACTGGCCAGCGTCTGTTCCAGGGCGACAGCATCGCGCACGTGCTGGCCGATGTTTTGCGCGGACCCATCGATCTTGACAAGCTTCCGAAAGAGACTCCGCGCCGCATTCGCAACCTGATGAAGCGCTGCCTCGACCGCGACCTGCGCACCCGCCTCCGCGATATCCGCGAAGCGCGCGTGACGATCGAGGCTGCGGATGAAGTTCCCGAGCAAGCAGCGCCGCCCGCTCCCTCACGATCGCGCATAGGAATGGCAGGTTGGATAGCTGCCGGAGCGGTTACGCTGGTCGCGGCCGGACTCGGCTTCGTGCATTTCCCCGAAAAGCCGCCTGCGTTATATCCGGTGCGCTTCCAGGTCCCTCTGCCGGACAAAGGCGAGTTCGGCTACCTGGCGATCTCGCCCGATGGCCACAAGCTGGCGTTCCCCACTAGCGGGCCTGAGGGCGGTTTGTGGGTGCGCTATCTGGATTCGCTCGAACTGCATCTGCTGCCCGGCACGCAAAACGCCTGGGAGCCGTTCTGGTCCCCGGACAGCCGGTTTCTCGCATTTGGAGTTGGAGGCCAGCTCAAAAAAGTGGATGCGTCCGGCGGCCCTGCGCAGACTCTATGTCAGGTCACAGGCAACGTCGGGTCGGGCGCCTGGAGCCGGGAAGGCGTAATCGTTTTCGGGAGCCGGGGCGGTGCTCCTCTCCGGCGGGTCCCAGCGGAAGGCGGAGTGGCCACGGACGTCACCGCCCTCGACCCCTCGCGTCAGGAGACAAATCACCTTCTTCCATCTTTTCTGCCGGACGGCCGGCATTTTGTATATTTCCGTAACAGTAACGTAGTTGAAAAGCGGGGCATCTTCGTCGGCTCGCTTGACGTCAAGCCTTCGGATCAGAGCCGGGAGCCCCTGCTCGCAACTACCTTCGCCGGCGCTTGGGCGCCTTCCGCCGCTGGCGCGCGTAGTCACCTCTTCTTTCTGCGCGACGACACGTTGATGGCCCAGCCCTTCGATGCCGACCGGCTCAAACTGACTGGCGAGCCGGTTCCCGTGGCGGAGCACGTGGGGACGGTTAACTTTAACGGATTTTTTTCGATCTCCGCGAACGGGACACTGGCCTATCGCGCTGGAGGGTCCAATGCCAACCGCCAACTTACCTGGTTTGACCGGCAAGGGAAGCAATCCGGAACCGCGTTTGAGCCTGGTCCCTATCTGGATTTGTCCCTGTCGCCGGACGGAACACGAGCCGCGATCCTGCGCGGACCCAACACGGACACCTCCGATATCTGGCTACATGACTTTACGCGCACCGTCAGCACACGGGTTACATTCGATGTGAATGCGGGAGAGACATTGGCGGGCAAGGGTCCGGTCTGGTCCCCGGACGGGACCCGGATCGCGTTTGCATCGCACAGGAACGGGCCTTTTGATCTGCTTGAAAGGTCTTCGAGCGGAGCGGGCAATGAGGTAGTACTTGTCCATTCGGATTCCAATAAGAGCCCCGACGACTGGTCTCGCGACGGACGCTTTCTGCTGTATTCCGAGAACAACGCGAAGACTTCCTACGATCTGATGGTTCTCCCACTGGAGGGGAATGACCGGAAACCCGTTCCCCTGCTGAACACCACGTTCATTGAGGGGGACGGGAGTTTCTCGCCCGACACGCGCTGGTTCGCGTATAGCGCCAACGACTCCGGCAGACTTGAGGTGTATGTGCAACCCTTCACGCCTCCCGGCGCGGGATCGGCGCCCGCCACGGGCAAGTGGCAGATCTCCCGGGATGGCGGAAGGCGGCCCAAATGGCGCGCGGATGGGAAGGAGCTGATTTTCCGTGCTCCCAACGGATCGCCCATGGCTGTGGACATTTCGACCAGCCCGGCGTTCCAGGCGGGGATTCCCAAACCGTTGTTCACGATGCCGGCGGGCGCGGGCAATTGGGATGTGACTGCCGACGGCAAGCGCTTTCTGGCAGCCGTGCCGCAGGCGCAGCAGAATACCAGCACGCCCATCACGGTGGTGCTGAATTGGGAAGCGGGGTTGAAGAAATGAAGCTGAAGAAATGAAGGCTGGCGACAAACTCGGACCTTATGGGATCGCCTCAGGCCACGACTGATCGCAGAAAAAGCTACCGATATCTGTCCTTAACGCCGCCCTACTCGTTGGCAAAGGTTTACCCTAAGGCTTCGCGAAGATAGGCGTTCGCTGCCGCAATGGACGCCCGAACCGCGGGCGTGTTTGCGAGCGGCCCCAGCGTGAGGCAACCGTGAATCGCGCCCAGATACCGAACGCCAGTGACCTGGACGCCAGCGTCTACGAGCTTGCGCGCGTAAGCCTCGCCTTCGTCGCGGAGCACATCGCATTCGCACGTCATCACGAAGGCGGGCGGGAGTCCGCGAAGCTGCTCTATCGGCGCATGGAGCGGTGACGCCTGAGGTTGCTGGCGCCCTTCTGCGTGAGGGAGATAGTTATCCCAGAACCACTTCATTGAGTCGCGGGTCAGGAAGTGGCCGTCGGCGAATTGGTGGTACGACGCGGTTTCGAAATTGGCGTCGGTGACCGGATAGAAAAGAATAGCGCTCGAAAGTGACGGCCCGCTGCGCGCCCTTGCCAGCATGGAAACCACAGTCGCCATGTTGGCTCCGGCGCTATCGCCGGCAACAGCGATCCGCGACGGATCGATGTTCAGCCTGGGTCCGTTTTCCGCGACGTATCTCGTCGCGAAATATGCCTCTTCATTGGCTACGGGAAACCGTACTTCGGGGGAGCGCGAGTATTCGACGAAGATGACAGCAACCCCGGCGCCCACGGCGATCTCACGCACCAGGCGGCTGTGAGTGCTGAAGTCGCAGAGCACCCAGCCACCGCCATGGAAGAACATCACGGCCGGAAGCGGCCCGGTACGATCCGGTGGGCGAACAATGTGAATCACCAGTTGGCCATTGGGACCACCTGGGATTACTCGATCCTCGATTTCCGCAGGGGGTGCTTCGAAGGTCTCGGCAAAGGCAGCGCGCATCCCGGCAGCCAAGTCCCTTGCTTCCGCAACGGGTAACTCGTTCAATGCTGGCCCCTGGCTCATAGCGAGCATACTGAGGAACTGGCGAGTGATCGGGTCTGGCGAAGCCACCGAGAAATCATACCAGCCAACGCATGTACTGCGGGGGAATTGGGGACAACCGGATTCATAGAGGCCATTTCTTAGGTCACCTTCCTCTCGCGGCTCGAAAAATGTACCATTGCCGGAATTTGACGTATTCGGATCGCACGTGTTAACTTCGCCGAAGCTGGGAAGCGAATCACTGAATGAAATTCGGCGGATTTTACGAACTGCAACACCCTCGTCCGTGGACAGACGGGTCCGAACATAGACTGCTGAAGAACGCGCTGGAGCAGGTGGAACTCTCCGATCAGATGGGCTATGACTATGTCTGGGCCACGGAGCACCACTTCCTTGAGGAATATGCCCATTCGTCCGCTCCAGAGGTATTTCTCGCTGCATGCAGCCAGCGCACGAAGAACATTCGCATTGGTCATGGGATCGTGCAGATGCCGCCTTACATCAACCATCCCGCGCGTGTTGCCGAGCGTATTGCGACACTCGACCTCATTAGCGACGGACGTTGCGATTTCGGAACGGGCGCAGGAGCGACGGAGACCGAACTCGGCGGATTTTACGTCCCGCAGGATGAGAAGAAGGCGATGTGGCTGGAGGGGATGCGGATCGCAATCCGGATGATGGTCGAGGAGCCGTTCGCAGGCTACGAGGGTAAGTATCTGAAAATGCCTCAGCGCAACGTGGTTCCAAAGCCTTATCAGAAGCCGCATCCGCCGCTGTGGATGGCCTGTTCGCGGCGCGAATCGATTATTCAGGCGGCGAGGCTCGGAATAGGGGCACTGACATTTTCGTTTGTTAGCCCGGAGGAGGCTCGCAAGTGGGTGAAGGACTACTACTGGACGATCGAAAATGAAAGCGAGCCGATCGGGTACGCGGTGAATCCGCAATTTGCGATCACGTGCCCGTTCCTGTGCGACCGGGACGAGAAGCGGATGGCGCAGATCGGGGCGGAGAGCTACGGCTTCTTCATTTACGGACTCGGCCACTACAGCTTCTTCGGCGAACACGAGCCGGCGAAGACCGACATCTGGAATGAGTACAAAACCAATCCGCATGACTTCGTACCACCAGAGGGGCGCATTCAGGACTGTGTCGGGACGCCGGAAATGTTGCGGACGCGGCTGCGGGAGTTTGAAGAAGCCGGTATCGATCAGGTAGTCTGCCTGTCGCAAGCGGGACGGGTACCGCATGAGTTGCTGTGTTCGTCGATTGAACTGTTTTCGCGCGAAGTTATGCCTGAGTTTAAAGAGCGCGAGCAGAGTAGTGCGGGGCAAAGGGCGAAGATACTCGCGCGGATTTCAGAGAGGGCGATGGCCCGCAAGCCGCTTGTGGAGACCCCAAACGCGCGCGTTGTGATCCGGGCAGCGGGCCACCATTAGCGCCTTTTGCCGACCCGATTCTTCGCGACTCACCGTTAACGCCGGGCGTCAGATCCGGTAATATCGAAGCTCAGGCTCGGAAGGACCAAGGCTATGAAACGGGGAGTGCTATTACTGTGGACAGTGGCGGCTGTTTTCGCCAGCGCGTGGGCACAGGAACCGGGTTATCCGATCACGGTCGTCCCACCGGGAAAAGGGCCATACCAGTTTCCTCAGGGGTACCAAACCCCCTGGGACAAGATCGAGATGCTGGTTACGGAGAAGCTGGCGCAGAATCTCTATTCTCTGCACGGTTCGGCGGGTGTTGACCCGGCACATCCCGATGCTGCCGGTGGCAGGGTCGCAGTGCTCTTCGGCTCCGACGGCGTGCTGATGGTGGATACCGAGGACCCACAACTGGCGACAAAGACACTCGACACAATCCGGACATTCACCAGTGCTCCCATTAAGATTGTGGTCAATTCTCATATTCACCCCGACCATACCGGCGGTAATGCATTCTTCGCGAAACAGGGGGCGGTGATCTTCTCGCAGGAGAATCTGCGCGATGAAATGCTAAGCCCGCCGGGCCAGGGCAACGCTGATCGCGCACGCGATCCGGCCGGCGTTCCAACTGTTACGTATCGGTACAGCTCACCAGGTGCTCCTGCCGTCACGATCCATATGAACGGCGAAACGGTGGACTTTATACCGATGATGCCGTCCCACACTGCGGGCGACACGATCGTGCGCTTCAACAAGGCGAACGTGATCTATATCGAGGATTTCTATCGCAACTTTGGTTATCCGTTTGCCGACCAGGCCAACGGCGGTTCGATCAAGGGCATGATCGAGGCCGTTGACCTCATTCAAAAGCTTTCGGGTCCCGAGACGACGCTCGTCCCGGGCCACGGAACGCTGGTCAGGAAGAAGGATCTGCTGGGCTACCGTGCCATGCTCGTCGACATCCTGGGAAAGGTGCAGAAGCTCCGCGACGAGGGCAAGTCGCTGGATTAGGTTCTCGCCGCGAACCTGACTGCACCCTATGACGCGACCACGCTGGGCGACACGAAGCAGAGCAAGGACCGGTTCATCACCGAGGTGTACGACGAAGTGAAGGACTTCCCGCCTGTTGTAAACGGCGAACGGAAAATGCCGAGGCGCACAGGGCCTGGGAGGTAGGGCCGCTGGTTCGAAATATAGCGCCGGATTCCTGTCTCAACTCGCCCGCGCCAGAGCCCACCAGCAGCGTGCGCTTCACCTCAGCAGTTCTTGCCCTTCAGCGCCTGGCTGAAGATCGGCCGGCGTAGAAATGGCTCGATCGTGGATCATCAGCGGTTCTTAAGAATTGTGCCCGAGTGGCGCGCCACTCGGAAGTTGGTCGGGTTACGCTCACGAAGACCTTGGAAAGCTTGAGGAGTGCGGAATCGCTACCGATATTAGCGGATATCGTTCCGAGGCACTTCTTCTTCGGGGTACTGAAGCGCAGCCGTGCGACGAGGCTTAAGGCGCTCCTGCTGTCCAAAAGCAACGATTGACAAGGACGTTTGAAAACCCTGGATTCTAATCAACACTGGTAGCCGCATCGGCCATCCGTCCCGCCTCACGCAACTTTGATCTTGCCACTCTTGATTGCCGCTAGAAACGCGCGGTAGTCGGCTTCGGTCTGGTCGGCGTATTCGGTGGCGAATTCGCCGAGAGCTTTTGTGATTTTTTCGCCGGAGCCACAGTAGCCGCGAATGCGGCAGGCATCGCCGGAGCGGGCGTGGCCGCGTGCCAGCAACTCACCGGCGACCAGCGCGAGATTCTTCAGGCCACTGCCGCGCAGAAGCTGGAGATCGACTTTGCCCTTGTGGTCGTTGAGCTGGCGGACGAGATATTGGTGGGAGCCCATGGTGGTCCAGCCGAGAAGGAGGTCGGAGCGCGGTTGGATGGCGCGCTGGCCTTCGGCGACGCGGCGGCCCTGGTGATGGCCGGGAGCAGCGGTGACGAAGCTGGTGCCTGAGAGAAAGGGCGAGTAGGCAGAGGCGACTTCCTGCTTGATCTGGAGGAAGAGGGGGTCGCGTGGGCCGTTGCCTTCAAGGTAGACGACGTAATCTCGGAGGCCGACGCTGCCGGTGCCGACGACTTTGAAGCCGACATCGACGGGGCGAAGGAGGTCGAAGAGATGGCGGTGGTCGGGCACGAGGGATTCGCGGTAAGGCCGGAGGGATGTGAGAACCCTGTGTGCGGCCTGGCCTCGGATGCGGTGGAAGAGCGGGGGCTGATCGAGGAAGTGGCGGCCCTTGCTGCCGGGTACGGTGAACCTCTTGAGGAGGTCAAGCGGGCGCGCGCGCTCGGACTGGCGGAGGGCAGCGTGAATGGGGGCGATGCGCTCTTCGCGGTGGACCTGGTAGCGGGCGACTTGCAAGACGGGCTGGCCGGAGAAGGCGTCGATGGCGCGACAGTAACTGGAGACAAAGGCCGCGGCGGCCGTGTAGCAGTGGGCATGGCCGTGGCCGGATTCGCGGCCAGCGAGGACGAGGGATGTGGCCATGCGTTTTACGTCCCACTCCCAGGGGCCGGGGATGGTTTCGTCGAAGTCGTTGAGGTCGAAGACGAGCTTGCCGTCGGGGGCGGCGAAGGAGCCGAGATTTTGGACGTGCGCGTCGCCGCAGAGCTGGACGAGGAGGGAGGAGTGGGGGAGGCGGGCGAGGTCGGCGGCCATGATGGAGACGGCGCCGCGGAAGAAGGCGAAGGGTGAGACCTTCATACGGGCGTACTTGATGGGAAGGAGGTTGTGGACGCGGTGTCTGCCGGAAGCGAGGAGGACGGCGATGGGGTCGAAGGATCGGTCTTTGGGGTGAAGGTCGACGTGGGCTTGGCGGGGAACGGCGTCGCGCAGGCGCTTGCCTTCGGCGATGCGCTGGCTGGCGGAGGGGACGGGCGCGGGCACGAAGTCATTGTAGGCCGTTTGCCGCTGGGCGCACTGTGGCCCGATCAAAGCCCGCAAAAACAGTTAGAAACGATACACGAACCACATCTATCGCCTGGGGTCTCTCGTCGACCTGGTGGCCAGGCCCCGCTACCGGTCAGAGGACATCTGTTTTTCGCGACTTGGAGGACCTCCGGATTAGCCAGTATCGAGGCTCGCAGGAAGTTAAGTCCAGCTCCTCGAAGTTAAAGATGTTCATTGTCAAGCCAGCCGTCGCGAAAACCTGCGCGCCGAAGGCCCTCCGTGCCCCTGCTCCGTATCTGCAGGTTTTGACGCAAGGTAGCGTCGATTCACGCACCGCGCCTGACCGTTTTCTTGAGCACCTTCAACCGCTTTAACGTTTCTGGAATGGAAGCAGCGTTGCACACTCTCGTAGCGACCGGCGGAGGGTTCCGATGCTAGTGAAAGATTTGATGAGCAGAAACGTGAGTTCTTGCCGCCCGGAAAGCAATCTGGCAGAGTTAGCGGAAGTGATGTGGAAGCAGCAATGCGGAGCGCTGCCGATGCTGGATTCCTCGGGTAGAGTCATGGGCATCATTACGGATCGGGATATCTGTATTGCACTGGGGACGAGGAACATTAGGGCATCGGATGTCCTTGCACGAGATGTTTCGCCTCCGAGGGTGTTCAGTTGCAGTCCCGACAACGATGCGCGGGACGCTTTGAAAACGATGGCCGTCCAGGAAGTCAGCCGGTTACCGGTCGTCGATGAAGCCGGCCAATTGGTCGGGATTCTTTCGATTGACGACATCGTCTTTCGGGCCGGTGGCGGAAGTTCGGATCTCAGTGACAGTGAAATCATCAACACGATGAGAGCGATGCGGGAAGAACGCATCCATCAAACGCTCGTGGTCGCCCAAGGCGGAAGCGATTTGCGATCGAATATCAGAATGCCGATGAACTACAGCAGGGACGTGAACACGGTTCTCCTGGAAATCAGCTAGTGATATTTACCGATAACGCGGCGCTTTCCGCTTTGCCTCCAACGCGAACTCTGCGTTACTCATATCCCAAAAATGGGGCTCTGCGAGACAGCATCGCAGAACGATCGGCTCTCTCTCGGAGCCGTTGATGGGATTATGGAAGCGTCGCCGACATACATTTGCGCGTAGCGGGATTGGACCGAAAGGTCTGAGTCTGTTGGTTCCCGCATTGAACGAGGCCTGAGGAATGCCTATACGCCACAAGGAACAACACCGCATAGAACGCATTGGCTGGCTGCGCGCGGCGGTGTTGGGAGCTAACGATGGCATCCTTTCAACAGCCAGTCTGGTGCTCGGCGTGGCCGCTGCGCATGCGACTCACAGCGCACGAGTGTTCAGGCGCCGTGGCAAAACGGGATTGCAGAGCGCTGGGTCGGAAGCTGCCGCCGCGAGATGACTGACAACGTGATCGCACTGAACGAACGACATCTGCGGCGGCTGATGCGCGATTACGTGAACTATCACCACGACGACCGGATTCACGATTCCCTCAATAAGGACAACCGAATCGACGGCCCGTGGAAGATAAGCCTTCGCCGGTTTCAACAGTGATCGCTTCGAAGCCGTTCTTTGGAGTATGAATCACGGTCGTGGCTGTTCGCCCCGCTGATTTCATGGCCGCCGCGGATCTGTCGCTGCGGAGCGCCTCATTCTTACCAAGCGCTCTTGCGTGAACCGTTGCTTTGGCCGGACCAGTTCGTTAATCCACTCATCCCACGTACCGTCCGGCGCAGAGTTCGGGTTCAGACGAAGTTCTGGCAACACACAAGTCCCCTAAAAAGCGCGATTTGAAGAGTACATAGGCAAGCCAGACTTTCGCCACGCCTGGAAGTTTGCTGAGACGTACTTGCGACTCTGTTGAATGATACGCTCGCCAGGAATCCGAAGAAAGCCAGGGTCGAAACGGTCCGGGAGAAGAGGGTCTATTCGCGGAAACGTCTTGGATGCTGATATTGTGTTCTCCGGCGGTGAACCTGCTTACTACATGCCTCTGTTGAGGCGCGTGCGAAAAACCGGCCAACAATGCCGTTCATCATCGTCGCACCGATTCCCAATACGATGGAGTGGCTCGAAGGGCTTGAAGCTGGCGCGACGGACTACTGCTCGGAACCCATCGACACGCGGCAGCTCCTTCGCCATCCTCTCGCGCCTGACTGCCTGCGATCTGACTGCCGGAGGCTATGGTAGATCCAAGAAACCGCCTTCCGGTATCCGGACTTCTCGCCTCCGGCCCCGGACTTCATACACCACGGTGAGCGTCTTCACCACCCCGTATATCGG
This sequence comes from Bryobacteraceae bacterium, assembly GCA_049516355.1. GTDB lineage: Bacteria > Acidobacteriota > Terriglobia > Bryobacterales > Bryobacteraceae > BOG-234. The sequence goes on from JBEKTF010000087.1 coordinate 10,897, forward strand.
GTCACCGCGCATTTCCTGGTTGGAAGCCTGGATGTGCAGCCGGCCGTCGCGAATTCTCTCCTTCAGTATCCGCGTGACGTCGCGGCTTCGCCCCTGCGCGCCCCAGAATGCATTAATGATCTGGAAATCCCGATCTTCGTCACGCCGTCGGTCATCGCCATCGTTACGGCGCTCGATCGGCGGAGGAGGGCCGCCACCTTGCAGCGCCCAAGCCGGAACGGCCGAAATCGCGACGAGCGCAGCGGCACCTACAGCGACACCTGCTCTTGAAAGACGAGTCTTCATTCTAATTCGCCTCCGAACTTGAGTGTAACCCGGCGAAAGCCCGAATTTCCGGCGATATTCTCGTTGGAAATGCGTTCAACTCCGCATCGCGAGTCTCAAATTTTATTCGGCACTTACGCACTCGTTGATACAGTTCGTCTCGGACGGAGGCCGATTGGCCGAATATCTACACGCTGCATGGCCAGTGATCGCCCTCCTGACGATTCTCGTGGCTTGTTGGGTACTCTACCGATTCGTGTTCTCCCGGGCCTGCTGGAACTGCAGGGCCGAACTCCACCCAAGCCACAAGCGCGGAATCTTTGTGCGTTGTAGCATCTGCGGTGCCCGCTGCATTCGCATTCTCCGGTAGGGGGGGATCGGCCGCCTCAAGACCCTGGCGGCTCTGGTTCGCCAGACAGATTCGCCCAGAAACGGCACTCACAGAAACGACATTGGAATCTCCAGCGATCTTTCGACCAGATTGTAAAGAGAAATTCAAGTACGCTGCGCCTGATGCAACGCTCACTGCAAATTGCGCACCGAATCAGGTGCGGGCTGCCGGAGGCATCTCTACTGGCCGCCGCGTCGTATGTTGTCGCTAATCCCAGACGAAAGGCAAGGAAAAACGAACATGGCAGCGACCCCGACGAAAACGGAATTGCAGGATCAGATCGACGGCGTAATCGAGACGCTGAGCGAGGCGTACACGCCCGAAGCCAGCCGGGAAGCTATTGCGGCAGCCGGCCTGTGAGATCAGATCACCTCGTCGATTGCGTTCGGGTGCTGCATGGGTCTTTTGGCGCAATATTCATGTCTGTTCTGCGTGATGACGCTTTTGAAATTAAATCAGAGACTATGTCGTTTCAATAAGTTGGTTCGGCGATCGACATGCCCTGCGTCAACGGGACGGCTTTTGTCATGAAGAGGCCGAACACTTGCGCTCGATGAAAGTCGTTTGACTGGTCTCAACTGAACAGACCGGGAAGGAGAACACAAAGATGAAACACAAACTCACATTTTGTTTGATTCTGGTACTGGCCGGCCTCTACGGATCGCAGGCCTTTGCCGGAGTTCAATTTTCGGTGAACATCGGGCCACCGCCCATTGCCGTCTTCGATCAGCCCCCCTGTCCGGGCGACGGGTACATTTGGATACCTGGCTACTACCAGTACGGCGATTACGGATACTACTGGGTGCCGGGTCAATGGGTTCTCCCTCCCGGCCCGGGACTCCTCTGGACGCCCGGTTATTGGGGCTTCGATGGCGGCATTTACGCCTGGCACGCTGGGTATTGGGGCCCGCAAGTCGGCTTCTATGGCGGCATCAATTATGGAAACGGCTACTTCGGCTCAGGCTTTACCGGCGGACGCTGGCAGGGGGGCAAGTTTCTGCATAACACTGTCATCTCGAACGTGGACCGCAATAACGTGCACAACACTTACGAGGATCGCTCGGTGGTTCGGAATGTCACGGGTCCGAATCACGCATTCAACGGCAAGGGCGGAATCACGGCACAACCCTCGCGTGGCGAAGTAGAGGCAAGCCGCGCGCCTCATCAAGGCCCAACGCCAGTGCAAGCTTCGCATGCTCAGGAGGCCCATAACAATCATCTGGCGGCTCATGGAGCCCCACGTAAGTAGCGAGTCCAACGACTGAAATTGGCTGCTGGGGCGGGCGATAGTAACTCAATCTCAAACCAGCAGGAGAGAAGAATCGAGCATGTTCAAGGATTTTAAAGCATTCGTGATGCGAGGCAACGTTCTGGATCTCGCAGTGGCTGTGATTATCGGTGCCGCGTTCGGAGCAATCGTGGTTTCCCTGGTGAATGACGTCGTCATGCCGCCGGTCGGGATGCTCCTCGGCCACATGGATTTCAAGGAACTGTTCATCAGCTTGAACGGCCAGTCCTATGCAACCCTCGCGGCAGCAAAAGCTGCTGCGGCTCCGGTCATCGCCTACGGGCAGTTTCTGAATACGGTGATCAATTTTCTGATCATTGCTTTCGTGATCTTCATGATCGTCCGGGCGGCCGGCAAAATGCAAAAGCCCGCGCCCGTGACGGCACCGACATCGAAAGATTGCAAATTCTGTTTCCAGCCGATCCCGATTCCGGCGACGCGCTGCCCTCACTGCACATCGGAGCTAACCGCCTGAGAAGGCCAATTAAAGAAAAGGAACGTAAGATGGTACTCATTTCATTCGTTAGAACGGTCGTTTTGTCTTCGGTTGTATGCCTCTCGCTCAGTACGGCATGGGCAGATCAGGTGGTGATGAAGAACGGTGACCGGGTGACCGGCAGCATCGTCAAGAAAGACGGCAAGAACCTCACAATCAAGACCGAGCAATTCGGCGTCGTCACCACATCATGGGATCAGGTCGTGTCCGTACAGGCCGACAAGCCGGTAAACGTCGTGCTTCCGGACGGGAGAACCGTACAGGGAACGATTGCCACCACCAACGGGAAAGTGGAGGTGGCAACCAAAGATGCCAGGCTTAGCCTGGAGCCGGCCGAAGTGGGGACAATTCGCAATGACGACGAACAGAAGGCGTATGATCGATTGCAGAAACCCGGCTGGGGACAGCTTTGGACCGCCACGGGAAGCGTTGGATTTGCCGGTACAACGGGCAATGCAGAGACCATGACCTTCACCGCCGGCGTTAATGCAGCCCGAGTCACTAATACGGACAAGACCGCTCTTTACTTCAACGCCATTGACGCGTCGTCTTTGGTCAATGGCAAGAATTCGAGTACCGCGCAAGCGGTTCACGGCGGGCTTGAGTACGACCACAATCTGACACCGCGCCTGTTTCTGAACACCTTTAACGATTACGACTACGACAAGTTCGAAGATCTGAATTTGCGGTTTGTGGTCGGCGCAGGCCTCGGGTTTCACGCCGTAAAAACGAAGCGCAACTTTCTGGATCTGGTCGGCGGCATTGATTTCAACCACTCCAGTTTCAGCACTCCCTTGATACAAGATTCATCCGAAGCGTATTTTGGGGACGACTACAATTACAAGTTCAGCGCCGCAACTTCGTTCTACCAGAACTTTCGAATGTTCGAGGACTTGTCGAATACAGGCACTTACCGTATGAATTCCGGTGTCGGCGCCGCCACAAAGATCTCGAAATGGCTTACCTGGAATTTATCGTTGAGTGACCGCTATCTCAATCATCCGGCGCCGGGCCGCAAGACCAATGACTTTCTGTACACCACCGGGCTCGGAGTCACATTTGGGAAGTGACACGGACGGGTCGCCCTTCTGATCGCTCTCATTCAGACACCGCATCGTTTCCGTACGAAGCGCCAACTGTGGAACTACTGCGGGCTGGCCTGCGGACGCGGAGCAGCGGCGAATACTGGTACAAAGGGGGACAACTGCAGCATTCGCGGAAACCACCGGCGCTGCGCGGCCTCAACGTCAACCATAATCATGATCTGAAGAATATAATGGAAACCGAACGACGCTACCTGACGGCGAAGCAGGCCGCTGACGCGCTTGATGTGACACCGGCGACTCTGTACGCGTACATTAGCCGCGGGCAATTGCAGTCAGAGCCGGTACCGGGCAGGCCGCGAGAGCACCGTTACTACCGGGAAGATATCGAGCGGTTACGGGAGCGGAAGGAGACGCGGCGCGATCCGGCCAAGGCGGTCGCACGGGGACTGTTTTGGGGCAGCCCGGTGCTCGCATCAGGCATCACACTGATTCACGAGGGCAGGCTCTACTGTCGTGGTCAGGATGTTTTGAGGCTCGCTGAGACGGCCACCTTGGAACAAGTAGCGGAGTTGTTGTGGGTGGCGGAAGCTGCGGAAAAGGGGCGGCTTTTCGATCAACCATGCACGCTCTCTCTTCGTCAACTGGCGCGCCTTGGCGCTTGCGCCAGGGATTCCATGACGTTACTTCAAACCGCGCTGCCGCCGGCCGCAACGGCGGATCTGGCGTCCTACGACCTGCGCCCGACGGCGGTCCACCAGACAGGAGCGCGCATAATTCGATTGTTGACAACCATAATCGCAGGGCGGCACTCACAGGCTCCTGTTCACTTGGCGTTGCAGGCCGCCTGGGCGCCGAAAAGGGCAGCGATTGGCGACGTGATTCGAATGGCTCTGGTCGTCTGCGCGGACCACGAGCTGAATGTCTCTGCGTTCACCGCCAGATGCGCGGCTTCGGCCGGCGCCTCACCCTACGATGTTGTCTCAGCTGCCATGGCAACGCTCAAGGGACGCCGGCACGGTGGAGAGACCGAGCGCGTTTCGGCCTTGCTTATGGAGGCGAAAACGCCGAAACAGGCGCGGGCCACCGTGGCGAATAGGCTACGTCGTGGTGAAAGTTTGCCTGGATTCGGACATCCTCTCTACCCGGCCGGCGATCCGCGGGCCGCGCTGTTGATGCGACTGGCCGAGGCGAGCGGAAATGAGACGGAATGGCGGGTAATTCGGGCTCTTCGCACTGCGGGATCCGAATTGCTGCACGATCTTCCGAATCTTGATTTCGGGTTGGCAGCGCTGGCACGGACGTACGGCTTGCCCGACGGCGCTCCGTTGGTTCTGTTTGCTTTGGGCCGGACGGTAGGCTGGATTGCGCACGCCATCGAACAATATTCCACGAATTAGCTGATCCGGCCACGCGCGCGTTATACCGGACCGCCGCCTCAGGACGATCAACCATCTAGCCCGCGGGCAAGGGCCTGATGCGTGATGCGCCAGATCGTGGTGCTCAACGCGGGAACATGGCGCACTCAGTCCAATTTGGGCGCAACTTGATGCCTGTCGCCCACAAGAGCTAATGTCCATGTAGCTTCCGATAATGCCAAATAACGCTAACAAAAGGACTTAACAGATGAACGAACTGGTGCTGGTCGACAGGGCTTCAGAATGGCGTAGATTGAAGGCGCTGGTGCTCGACAGCGTCTCCTCTCCGATCACGCGGCGCGTGTACAACCTCGGGCTGGACGAATTCATTGCCTGGTATTCGGAGGAGCTGCGGCCCGCCGGGTTCACGAAGGCGACCGTCACCGCTTGGCGGGTGGCTCTCGAAGTCCGCGGGCTTGGGCCTATCTCTATTAACGTCCGGATCACGGCGGTTCGAAAGCTGGCGGTCGAGGCGGCGGACAATGGCTTGCTCGCGCCGGAACTGGCGTCGGGGATCGCTCGGATAAAGGGTGTCCGGTCGCACGGAGTCCGTGTCGGGAACTGGCTCTCGCTCCGCCAGGCGCAGGCGCTCCTGAACGCCCCGGACGTTCGCACGAAAAAAGGGCTGCGCGACCGGGCCATGTTCGCCACGCTGCTGGGATGCGGATTGCGCAGGTCCGAGTTGGCGAACCTGACGATGAAGCACGTTCAGCAGCGCGACAACCGCTGGTGCATCGTGGACCTGGTTGGCAAACACGGCCGGGTGCGGACGATTCCGATGCCAGCTTGGGTGAAGAACGCGATCGATGCGTGGACCGTGGTGGCGGGCGTTACAGAGGGTCATCTCTTCCGGCCAGTGAATCGGGGCGATCAGGTTTGCGGGGAACGGATGAGTGAAAAGGTTGTTTGGCAGATGTTGAAGACATACGTCGTCGGGGCCGGTCTGCCGGATATCGCGCCCCACGATCTGCGTCGCACGACCGCGAAGCTGTGTCGGGCGGCCGGCGGGGAGTTGGAGCAGATTCAGCTCCTGCTCGGGCATTCGTCGGTCCAGACCACCGAGCGCTACCTCGGCACGAGGCAGGATTTGGCGCACGCACCGAACGACGCGATCAAGTTGAAGCTCGCGGTGTGAAAGAACGTTTTCCCAAAACGACCTCCTGGCCAGCCGAAGGCCGCGGCCAATTGTTCTGCGCATGGCTACAGATGTCAGGTTTTGCGGGAATAACCGCGAGCGTGCGTTGATGAAGGATTGACAGAATCCTACCTACCGCTGAAATCCTTTTTTCCCCGTCAGCGGGTTCACACGCATGGACACGGCGCGAAAGCGCAGCCTGCCCGGTGGATCGATACAAAACGTGTAGCCGTCCCGTTTGCCGTTAAGCCATATTTTGCGGCTGCTTCCATCGGAACTTGGAACCGATTGAACGCTGGCGGCGGCAACATGTTCGTTGATGCCTTCGAAGGTGACGAATTCGCCACTGAAATTATCCGGCATGTTCGATGAATCTGGCGTGCCACCATCAATCGAGATTTCTGATGCAAACGTCAGGTTATTGACGACTACGCTGGACGAAGATGTTGGAACTGTCATCATATGTTTTCAGATTAAATCCGAAATTTAACGAGGGCCAGAAGAAAAGGAAAAAGCAGCAGATCGCGGTGGCCTATTTCGAGTCGTACATGAATGTGATGGCCCGGCATGGCCGCACGGCTCAGTATGCGGACCTATTCGCTGGCCCGGGAGTATATGACAACGGAGATAAATCAGTTCCAATTCTGATCTGCGAAAGGGTCGTAGCTGATGAACGACTTCGAAAAAACGTGCGTCTCTGGTTTAACGAGGGCGATCCGGATCTCAAGGAACGCCTCGTGCAGAACGTTGCCAAGGTTCCGGGAGTCTCAACGCTAACACACCCCCCCAGTGTTACAGCGATCGTGATAACAACCGCTCTGGCCCCGAAGCTCCAAAGCCGTCTGAAAGCGACATTTGTGTTTGCCGATCCGTGCGGATACAAGGGGCTGTCGGTGCCGTTGATCTCTGCGGCGCTCAAAGGATTTGGGAACGATTGCCTGTTTTTTTTCAACTACAACCGCGTGAATATGAAGCTGGGCTATCCGGTAATGGACGAATCGATCAACGAATTCTTCGGAACGACTCGCGCACAGGCACTTCGGGAGGAACTGAAAACAATCTCGTCTCCTGCGCGCCGAGAACAAACCGTGCTTGGTGCGATCAAGGAGGCGCTGAAGGACGCGGGAGCGGTGTCCCCACTTGCTTTCGCGTTTCGGACTCGCGACGGCGGTGGTACCAGCCACCACCTGGTTTTTGCTTCGAAGGAATCAAAAGGCGTCACGATTATGAAGCGCTTGATGAACCAGGCTAGCTCGCGTATTGTCGACGGTGTTGGCTCTTGGGACTTTGATCCTCGTTCCACAGACGGCAATCTTGAGCTTTTTTCCGGATTGGAGGAAATCAAGCAGCGATTGCTGGCTGTTTTCGCGGGGAGAGAGATCACCTTCAGGGATCTTGTTGCTGAAGAGTTAGACCAGAAGTGCACCGACTCGAACTTCCGAGATGCGCTGCTTGAATTGGAACGGGATGGGATTATTTTATGCGATCCTCCCGCCGAGTTGCGCTCGTTTCAGTCCGGGGGACAGAAGCGCACGATGCCAGCACGGACAATAATAAGATTCCCAACTAGGACGAACCTCTGATGGCTGCCAAATCATCGATCGAATGGACTGAATCTACCTGGAACCCGACCACTGGGTGCGACATTCTCAGCCCTGGTTGCGAAAACTGCTACGCGGAGCGAATGACTGCGCGCCTGAAGGCGATGGGACAGGCGAAGTATGCGAACGGTTTTCAACTCACTCTGCACGAAGCAGCGCTGGAACTTCCTCTTGCCTGGAGAAAGCCACAGCGAATCTTCGTGAACTCGATGAGCGATCTATTCCATCAGCGCGTTCCAGAGCCGTTCATAAAGCGAGTTTTTGCGACGATGGCAAAAGCGCATTGGCATCAGTTTCAGGTCCTGACGAAACGGTCAGGGCGGCTCTTGGCTATCGCGGATGATCTCAACTGGGCTCCCAATATTTGGATGGGCGTCAGCGTAGAAACGGCCGCATACAAGAGCCGGATCGACCATCTCAGGAAAACGAAGGCCTCGGTAAAGTTCTTGTCACTTGAGCCGCTGATCGATGACTTGGGGCCTCTCAATCTGGACGGTATCGACTGGGTGATCGTTGGTGGCGAATCCGGGCCTCGGGCAAGACCAATGCGACCCGAATGGGTAACGGACATTCGGCAACAGTGCGAGCACGCACAGGTCCCGTTCTTCTTCAAGCAGTGGGGTGGCGTGCAGAAGAAACGAGCGGGGCGTAAGCTCGACGGTCGTACGTATGACGAAATGCCCAGCTGGCCAGAATCCGGCGGAATACTCAGAGTTCTTTGAGCTGTTTCGCAGTGGCCCGGTGGGCGTTATTCCGCATTATCGGTAGCGTTCGCGCGTGGCGCCCCAGAACCTCGGGCCGACCGCAAGTCAACCATATTTAAAATGTGGGGAAGCCGGGAAAGGGATCAGCAGCGGCGCGCCAAACAGGCGGATTCGCCCGTCGGTTCAACAAGATGTTACGTCAAGCGCTCCATTACAGTATCTCCGACTTCTTCTATCCACAACATTAGCACTCTGTGGTTACTCTCTATGTTGAAGAGAATTCTGAAATTTGGCACCTCAGATGAGTAAGACTCGCTCTTCGCTGTGTGCATACTGCCGATCATGCGCTCATAGGCTTCTGGCTTCGTGGAAATGCCCCAGAGAACACCCAAGAGGCTGTTTTCGAGCATCTCGGCTGAATATTTTGCCAGCAACATATCGAACTGCGCCTGGTATTCAGGTGTTTCTATCCGCTCCCGGTATCGAGGTCCAGTATCGGCCATTTGCGCAGGCCGTTAGAACTTCCAGCCGTACCGGGCTGCCAGTTCTCTGGCGTGCGCAACGTCTTCATTCGTTACCGGATCATCGGAGATGAACACGGCTTCGTATGGAATCAATTCATTCAGTTCCGCCAACTTCCACGCCATCCCGTGGGAGTATTCGCTCACCGCCTTGGCGGTCATATTCCAAAACCGCCTAACGTACTTCTCAACGATGTCGATTTGCTCGGTTGGGAAGATCCCCGGTGCGGGTGGTCTGATGGGAACAACGCGATCCCGAGCGTAACCATGGACCTTATCCGGGACCACCCGGATCAAGTGTTCCTGCTCCATTTCTGTCAGCACGCGCTTCATCGCTTTCGCCGCTGGTCCCTGCGGTAGTTTCTGATACGCCACCCCGGTGATAGGCACTCCGAGACGTGCAAATGCCTCGAAGTCAGAATAGAAAAGGATCTTGTTCAGCTTTACGGCTGAGAACGTCGGGTCGCTTTCGCAGCGGTCGGCGATGTACAAAATTAATTCAGCAAATCGGTGGCTGCGATCCGGAATCGAAAACTCAAAGTGCAGTTTCGAGGGATCAAATGGCGGTCGCGCTTGATTTGGAGTGGCGCTCATACGTTTCTCTCCTTCAGCGTCGCCAAGGAACACCGGGAGGCTCGACTTTCAGCGAAGGTTGGCGAGAACGTTAGACCGCCGGCGCATAAACACACAACCGACTACATTGACGGGAGTGTCCGAAGATGGAGCAAATCTTCGACTCCGCCACTACCGACAGTATAATCGTAACGAATAATACACGACAAGATGTCTTTGTTTTCCGATTCAGGCGTATCGATGCGAACAGGAACCAGCGTCGCCCCGGCTGTCGAGCAAACGAGGGGCGCTGGTAGACGAGGAAAACCGCGCTGCGCGTGAAGGTACGCCGGGTCCCATTTCTGGTGTGGACTCCTAATGAGTCTGATGGACAGGTAAACTGAGCGTGATGTCTCATGGCGAATCTGAGGCGTTGTGGCTGGCGACACTGCGCGATGAAGCGGCGGATACTGTCGAGTTGCTCACCAGTGCCAGGAAACAAGAACGGGAAAGGCGAACCTGTGCTGCATTCCTGAGATGTGCAGGCGTCGGCTTCACGGCTGACCAGATTGTGTCAAGCAGAACGGAGCCACCTGACATCGTCTTCGGCAGAACTCTGTTTGAGATCACCGTAGTTTTGCCGCCCGGTCGGAGGATGCACGATGAATGGAGAGATACGACTGCACGCCGAACGGCCGCCCAACAAATCGGAGATCTGATTGAGCCGTATGTTCACCCCGAAGTATTGACGCGAGAAACGCTCGTTCACATGATTTCGCCTGCGTCTGAAGAGAAAGCCTCACGCTATTCTGCTCGGAACATCAGCTGCCGGGAATACGATCTACTCGTTTATGTGAACTGGAATGCCGTCCTGCAGCCAGAGAGTCCGGACCCGGATCTCGACGCCGTCTTATGTCACGGATGGCGCTCATTATCTGTTCTGCTGCCACCGTACAGCTACGTGGTCTTCGCAACCCCTGACGCACCGCAATGGCTACGCGATATCGCCGGCACGCCAACTGCCGCCACGCGGACCACGTGTGGGCTCTTCGACCTGTAATTTGCCTTGGCCTTCGCATGGTCCATGCCGTCACAACCGATAGACTCGACTGTGCCCACCTTTGTGCCGACACCCCGCATAGAGCGGTTGCTCAACTTTACTAGCGCCGCATCCGCAGGGGCGTGTATGCCTTTGAAAACGCGTAACAATGGGCAACGCATAGCAACCGTTGTGCCTGGTGC
>JBEKTF010000088.1:0-21502 GCA_049516355.1 Bryobacteraceae bacterium
GCTGGCTATTCGAGACGTCGACGAGCAGACCGATCGTCAACGGCAGGTCCGTTTCACGCGTGAAATATTTGATCGTCTGTTGGGTCCCGTCCTCGGCGAGTGTAAAATCGCCCTTTTCGAGATTGCCGATCAGCGCGTTTTGTTTATTCCGCACCGCGCAGTAAAGGTTAACGACGTCCACGTCGACCTTGATCGGTTCGCCCGCGTCGTCTTCCACTTTCTGGCCACCGCCGGACTGCTGGGCTTCCAGACGGATCAGAACGAGTGGCAGAATCAACACCGTCGCGAGAGTCAGGCCAATGAGTTTCATAGAATAAAGACGTTCATGGAATTAATACAATGGATTCGCACTTGAACTGGACGCGCGCCGGGCAGGCCGTGTTTCATTCCGTTGTGCGGCAATCAGGTCTCTGAACATCATGCGCTCTGCCCTCCAGCATCTCAAAAAATCGGATCCAGTGATCGCCGCAATCATCCAGCGCGTCGGTCCGTTCAAACTTCAGTACCGCGAGCCGACTTTCGAAACGCTTGTCAGATCCATTGTCTATCAACAGCTCAGTGGCCGGGTAGCCAGTGTGATTTTTGCCCGCCTGCACGCCGCCGCGGGCGAGGAACAGATAACGCCCGCCGGAATCATGAAACTCAGGCCGGAGCGAATGCGCAAGCTCGGGCTCTCGGCGCAGAAGACCCTCTATATTCGGGAGCTGGCCAAGCACACGAAAAGAGGCAGCGTCGTTTTTGAGGCTTTACCCGGGTTTGACGACACCGCCGTGGTCGAGCACCTGACGCGCGTCAAAGGAATCGGCGTCTGGACGGCTCACATGTTCCTGATGTTCGCCCTCCGCCGAAACGATGTGTTGCCCGTGGGAGATCTCGGTATTCGCTCCGCCATGAAAAAAGCGTACGGACTGGACGACCTGCCAAAACCGCCGGAGATGGAGAAGATCGCGGCCGCATGGAAGCCCTATACGTCCGTCGCGTGCTGGTATTTGTGGCGGAGCCTCGAGAACGTCGCGGCTCTTTAGCAGGTCAGCTTTAATGAACCGTGTACCGGGCTTTCAACGCGAAGGGCGCGATCTCAATATCGAACTGCTTCCCGCCCGCATTGATCATCTGATAGGTGCCGCGCATCATGCCGGTCGGTGTCTTGAGAGGACACCACGATGAGTATTTGAACGATTCGCCCGGCGCCAGCACCGGCTGCTTGCCCACCACGCCGGGGCCTTTGACCTCTTCGCTGACGTCCAGCCCATCGGTAATGATCCAGTGCCGGCTGATCAGCTGAACCGTCTCAGGTCCCTGGTTTGTGATGCGGACCGTGTATTCGAACACCCATTCGCCCTGTAGCGGCCGGGAATTCTCGCTCGAGTGCCGCGACAGGACCTCAACCCGGACGCCGTGGGTTACGGCATCGGACATCGGTGCGTGTTCCGATCGCAGATCAGTCATATCAAAACTTCATGGTAGCAAGTTGGAGGAAACCCGCTATTGGGCATATTTTCTTACCACCATCACGCGTTGCGTCCGACCATGCCACCCGGCGGTCGTCTCAAAAACGATTTCACCCCGTTCCCGCAGGGCCGCGGCGAGTTCTTCGCTGTTCAGCGCCGATTCATCCAGTGCACGCCCTGGCCGGAAGAACTCGGTTGTTCTCGAATAGAGCCGCCCCGGGGTTCGGAAAGCGATAACAGCATGACCGCCGGTGCGCAGGATATCGAAATGGGCCTGAATCGCGGCCTGTATGCGCGCCCGATTGAACTGGTCGACCAGTCCCGCGCTGAAAACGAGGTCGGCCTCGAACCCGGGATCGCCCGATTCCAGCACATTTCGCGAGTGCAGCGCCACGTCCGGCCTGCCACCGACGCGTTTCTTCAGAAGTGAGAGTCCGGGCTCGTCATCGTCGATCACGTGGTAGGCCGCCGGGCGGATCGAGGTCAGGATGCCATCCAGAAAATGCCCATCCGCGCCGCCGATCTCGGCAATCGTCCCAACGCGATCACCCTCCATAGCGGAAAAACGGCGCAATACGGGCAATAGCAGCGCACTGGAATCACGGGGTGCACGCGGCGCCTTTTGGCTTTTTTCAATTTTCGGCGCGCCGGATTCGCCCACGGACGAGCGTCGCGCAAATATGAACTCCCTCTGGATCGCGAAATTCGCCACAAACAGGAACGTCTCCGCCAGGATCTTCGCGGACATCACCCGTAATGGCAGGATCGTGGTGAGGAACGAAATCAGGGCGTAAGAAGCGCAGACGTTCGCCACCCCCAGCAGAAGGTACCGGGGTAAGACGACCCGGTGCTGTGCCGACGAAAGAAAAACGACTTTACGAACAAAAGTGTAGTTGAACGTCAATGACAAAACACGCGCGCAGACCAGTGACGCCGCGACGATTCCCGATGCGTGGAAGAAAATATAGAACGCCAGATTGTCCAGCCCCGACGTTGTCAGCGAGATGAACCCGTACCGGAGCAGGACAAAATAAATCCGCATCGAGTCCCGCCAGGGCTGGAAGTGCGATGTGGGATTCCCCGGTTCGCGGGTGGTCCGAGCGGGCTGTTCGATTACCTGGACGCCCAGGTGTTTGGCGGCTATCAGCATTTCCAGCTCGAACTCGTAACCGGAGGCTGGAACACTGAGCATCCGCTCGAGTAAGCCGCGAGGGATTGCGCGCAAGCCGGTTTGCGTATCGGAGAGCCGCTGGCCCGCTACGAGACGCATCACGCCGCGGGTGATGGAATTGCCGAGCCGGCTGCGCAGCGGCAGCCGGCCGGCAAATGCCCGGGTACCAAGCACGAGCGCCTCGGGATCTTCCGCGAAGCGCCGCGCCACGCTGCTCACATCGGCCGGATCGTCCTGTCCATCGGCATCGGTGGTCACGATGCCCGCGACTTTGGGATATTCGACCAGAACATAGTTGATGCCGGTCTTCAACGCCGCGCCCTTTCCCAGATTCACGGCATGCCGAATGACGCGGACGCTTTCCAACTGCCCAACCCGATCGAATATCCAGCGGTATTCCGGACCGCTTCCGTCGTCGATCAATACGATCGCCGCAAAACCCGATGCGGCGAGCGCTTTTACAATTTCGACCAACACGGGGCCAGGCCGGTATGCGGGGATGAGGACGGCGATTCGGTCCATTCGTTAAAGCGCCATTTTATAAATAGCTGAGAAAACGCGCGCCCCACCGCACTAACGCGGCAGAGACGTTCCTTGTTGAGTTTCCCATTCTTCTGGCACGGACTCCGCTCGCGTGTCCCTGCCGAAGATCGCCTTGGCCGATTCCGCAAGGTGCTCGATCAAGCGAAGATTGACTACCTCCCAGGTTCTCCCGACCTTGCATTACTCTCACTCCCCCCCTCGATGCCGCCCCTCCGCCCTATTCGCGTTCAGGCGCAACGGTTCTGCTTCCCACTGGCGGGCGCGGTGCGAATCGCATTGCTCGAAGGAGGATTCCACGCCGGCCGGGACACACGGGAGTTTACCGGGGACGATGCCGTCTGGATCCACTCCTGGGCCCCGGAAGCTTTGGTCGCGCCGCTCGACCTCGCGCTCTCGCTGGCGGACCAGAAGAGGCGAGGGCTGCTTGAACTACCAAGCCTTCGAACCGCGATCGTGGTTCTGACTTCGCTCGAAGATTCGCCGCTCGCCGATCACCACCGCGATCTTCTGTGGCGGGCGTTCGGTGTTCCCGTATTCGAGCAACTGCGGGGATGGGATGGGACAGTCATCGCGAGGGAATGCGAAGTCCACGACGGGTTGCACATCGATGAATCGGCGGCGATCCTTCATTTACACGGGGACGAACTGCTGGCGACACAATTCACCGCGCCTGGCGATCCGATCATTCGCGCCCGAACCGGATTGACCGGAAAGATTGTGACCGGACCCTGCGAGTGCGGCGCGGAAACGCCACGCCTGCGGGGCCTCGCGCCGGTACGCGTTAAGGCAGCGAGCGCCACTGCTTGATGGAGACGCGGCTACGGTATTACTTTGAGAAAGGCGGTCTTGAACTTACTCATCTCGTCCGGTGTTCCCACGCTGACCCGCACGAAAGTCGGCCAGGTCGACCAGACCCGTCCGATATAGACCTTTTCCCTGCGCATCGCCATCACGATTTCATTGCCCGGCCGCCCCGTATCGACCATAAAGCAATTGGAGACAGACGGCACGTAGTGGAACTTATGCTTGTCCAGAAACGCCAGGGTATCTTCGCGAACATCGCCGATCCGCTTGCGCCGTTCGGGAACGAGCGTCTTCTGCTCGAGACTTGCGGTGGCGGCAGCCATGCCGGTTATCGGGAGCATCCCGGCGCCGAACCCGGCAAGCTTCTCTATCAGATCCGGACGCGCGATGGCCGCGCCGGCGCGAAGCCCGGCCATGCCGTAAATCTTCGAGAAGGTACGGAGGACGATTACATCCTTATCCGCCGCCACCAGATCGGTATTGAAGGGCACGCCGGCGATGTGTGTGTACGCCTCATCGACCATCACGACGGAACCCTTCGGTTTGTTGGCGACAAGCCATTCGATATCCGATTTCGAGGTCAGCGTTCCCGTGGGATTGTTCGGACTGCAGATATAAAAGAGTCCCGCGTCCGGCGCAGCCTCCACCATAGCTTTCACGTCGTGAGAGTAGTCTTTGGTCAGGGGAACTCTGACGACCTTCGAGCCGATGAATCTTGCGGCGCGTTCACCGGCTTCATAACTGGGATCGGCCACCACCAATGCTCGTTCCGGCGACGTGAACGCCAGCACCGCCTGGTGCAGCGGCGCGCTCGATCCGGGATAAATCCGCACGTAATCCAGCTTCACGCCCTCCTGATCGGAGAGGAGCCTTTGAACCTTGTCGGCCTCACCATACATGTACCGGCCGCCATTGGCCGCAATCCTGTGTACGGCTTCCAGAGCCTCTTTACAAGGGCCGAGCGGGTTCTCATTCGCGTTGATCATTACGGCGTCGGGGGCCACATCGTCGACCTTCGAAAATTGCGCCAACGCCGACTCGTTGTAGAACGGAAGCGTCGATCCCGCGGCAAGCACGGTTGCAAGCCGCCCAAATGATCGCCGCGAAAAACCGCGTCTCGAAAATTCTTTTTGTCGTTCTATGGTAAGAGTCACCACGACCTCCTTGTCCGCAAGCTAGGGCAAATAACCAGTTAAATGGGCTGGGAGTCTCCGACCGGGGAGAAAGAGGCGGGTTTCAGGACCCTTTGGGCTGTCGGTTCGGCAGGCTCAACATCTTCAGCCCGCCCCAACGGAACAACAACCGTAACGTACCCACGTTAGCGTGGTATCGCCAGGGAAGTCAAACGGGAAGGGATGCCATCCCGATTTGACGAAAGACTCGCTACAACGGTAGATTGGAGTGTTGCCTTCCTCTGGTCCCCATCGTCTAGAGGCCCAGGACATCGCCCTTTCACGGCGGTAACGGGGGTTCGAATCCCCCTGGGGACGCCAATCACTTCAACAAGTTGGCGCTGGGCTCTCCGCACTTAATGGCGCTGTTTCCAATTGACCCGCAAAATGCGGGGACTCTACGGGGACTAACGGCTCTCCGCGGCTTGCCCCCATTAACGAGCTAGAGCCAGAGCCATTTGGCTGGGAGGCAGGGATTCGAACCCCGATACGCAGATCCAGAATCTGCAGTCCTACCGTTGGACGACCTCCCAGCGAGGAGGTAACCGCGTTCACAGCGGAGCCGGCGCGATTGCGCCAATAACTATTCTACAACTTGCGTCCGAGGATCGCGTAGTTCAGCCCGTCGAAAAAGCGTTTGCGGAATAATTCGGGCAGTTCTCCGATCTCCGAAGTCGTCCTGGGATTCAGTGCTGCTCATCTCTTTGCACAAAAGCTGCGACCATCCGTGAACTCAATCCACCGCGCGAGGCGAACTCACCGGTGACCGACGCACGCACTGGCCGGCACGCCTTCACGATATCGCGAAGGAAGCAATTCACCACGTTTTCCTGAAAAATCCCCAGGTTACGGTAGGCAAGCGTGTACATCTTGAGGGATTTCAGCTCGAGGCAAAGCCGGTCAGGGACATACCGGATCGTGATGGTTCCGGTATCCGGCAGGCCGGTTTTGGGACACACCGATGTGAATTCGGGAATGGAAATCTCGATCTCGTAGTTCGGAAACTGATTGGGCCACGTCTCGATCTCCGGCAGGTCCGCATCGATGCCCGCACTGGCGTGATCTTCAGTGTATTCAGGGCTGGTGTATGCGGATTCAGCGCTCATTTGCCCAGTTCCCGCGAAAGTAATTCGAGAAAAAGTCCGACGTCCGTCACCACCCCGACCGCTTGTCCCGTGCCACGGTCGCTCACTTTGGTAGCCACCGCCGGATTGATGTCGACGCACACGATTTTGACCCAGCTCGGCAGCATGTTCCCCGTCGCTATCGAGTGCAGCATGGAGCCCAGGCAGATCACCAGCCCGGCCGATTTCACCAGAGCCGCGTAAGCATCCTGCGCGGCGTTCATGTCCGTGATGGTTTCCGGCAGCGGCCCGTCGTCGCGCAAGCTTCCCGCGAGCACGAAAGGAACATCGTTCTTGATGCATTCATACATCACGCCGGACGTCAGGCGCCCGCTTTCCACCGCGCCTTTGATCCCGCCCGCGTGGTAGATGGCGTTGATGGCCCGCATGTGATTGCGATGGCCGTGCTCGGCCTGGCGCCCGTCGGCCAGCCGGATGCCGAGCGAAGTTCCGAACATGGCGGATTCGATATCGTGCACGCCCAGAGCATTTCCGCTCAGCACCGCGTCCACCCAGCCTTCGCGGATCAATTTGGAAAGCCCGGTTACGCCCCCGGTATGTACCACCACGGGCCCGGCCACGGCGACGATGGTCTTGCCCTGCTCCTTCGTTTGTCTCGCCAGCGCCGCTGTTTGCCGTACGGCTGTTTCCACCTGGCGCTCGGATGAGATCTCATTCGACATGAATGCGAACGCCAGACGATCCCGCTCCTTCGATTCCGGGGTGACCCGGATACCGCGCATACCGGTCACCACCATATCCCCGGCCTTCAAATCGCGGAGACGCCGACAGTATGCTTCCGGGCTCTTCGTATCCGCTCCTGTGACGACGATCATCGCGTCCATGCGCTGGTTCCGCACTTCGATGAACTCCCCGCCGATCCGAACATGCGTCCGGTGATTGCTGGTGGAGTAGAAATCCTCCGGAGCGCAGCGGTCGCGTTCCACCAATCCCAGCACGGCATCGCCTGATTCCGCGGGCGAACATCCGATCGCCAGCAACTGGGCGAGGACATGATCCATCTGCGTGCGGGTGGGCGTTTCGACGCGTAACCGCAAATAGGACGGATCGCCGTTTGTGCGGCCGATACGGAACTGCTCCACTTCGAAGCGGCCGTTCGATTCGACGACCTTGTCGAAAATCTGTTCCATGATGTGCGAATCGATCAGGTGGCCTTCGGCCTCGACGACTTCTTCAAATGGCATGAAACTACCAGTCTACTTGCTGCGGCGCATTGCGGCCGTTCGGGCCCGCAGGGCTTCCAAAGGCGGCTCAAGTGCGGCGCAATGTAAAAAAAATTAAAAAACAGAGGAAAAACAGGCATTTTTCGCATTTTGCTGCTTTACATCGTTTGCGGCGTTCCGTATGATGATAACGAATCGCGAACATCAACGTGCTTCGGAACCCTATAAATACAGGGGTTTAACGCATGTGCCAGGTTCGCACAATCGTTGACAGGAGGTTTGATGGCCACTCAGAGAATGACGCAAACCCAGTTGGTGCGTGGGTTGGCGGAAGCAGGCGAAATTACGAATAAGCAGTCGCGCGCGATTCTGGACAGTCTCTCCAGTATGGCAATCGCGGAAGTAAGGAAGAACGGAGTTTTCGTATTGCCCGGTATCGGCAGACTCGTTCGCGTGGATCGGAAGGCTCGCCTGGGCCGTAATCCGGCGACCGGCGAATCGATCAAGATTCCGGCGAAAAAAGTAGTCAAGTTCCGAGTCGCAAAGGCGGCGAAGGACGCGATCGTTCCACCCAAAGTGAAGAAGGCCTGAACGACAGTGACGAAGCTCGGCCGTTCCTGACGGCTACAAAGTAAGGGTTATAAATCGAAACCCCGCAAAGGCCAATCCGGCGTTTGCGGGGTTTTTGATGTTCGAACTCTTTCGAAGCCGTTGCCGCCCCAATTACCGGCGGCGCGTTGAAGCCTTAGGCCTGCTTCTTGGTTTCTACAGAGGGCTCTTCGTCTGTCTTGAGCGCTTGCTTGAAGTTTTTTATGCCTTCGCCCAAGCCCTTAGCCACTTCCGGAATCTTCTTGCCGCCGAACAGCAGCACGGCCACTCCAAGCACTACCAGGAGTTCCGTTCCGGAAAGGCCACCAAGACCAGCAGTCTGAAAGCTTTGCGCAAACATTACCGGCCACCTTTCAATCCCTATTCTAGGACGACCGCATGACAGCGTCAACCGGGCCGCGGAATCTCCGGCTTAATGACCGGAAACTTTGTGGCCCAGCCAGATCAGTAAAACCAACGCGAAAACCGCGCAGCTCCCCATCATCGCAGCCAGCGGGATCACCTTCAAACCGGCTCCTTCCGCCATGTGCCCCAGCACGAAGGGCGTCAGCACGCCGCCCATCAGCGCGAAAGTAAAAATCCCGTTGAAATAGCCCGGATGGTAGTAAGAAAACCGGTTGGCGATGCGCTCGGCCACCAGCGGATAGATGGCTGAAAACCCGACCCCTGTGAGTACAAGGCCGGCGACAACACCAAACCGGCTGCCGGCCGCAAGCAGGGCCGAGCATCCGAAAAGCGCGCAGAATGCGCTCGCCGCCATCAACCTCCCGTGACGCACCACCCGGAGCATCTTCGACACCACAATTCGTCCCACCATCAGGGCCAGCCAGTAGAAAGCCAGCAGCATGACGGCAGTCGAAGGGCTCAAACCCATCCGATCGATCAGGAACACCGGCAGCCACCCCGCGAGCGACCACTCGTTGGCGAACTGGAAGAAGAGCAAGAGCGAGAAGATAATCGCCAGAGGGCTGCGCAAATCGTGCATCGACTGCGCGAGCGAAATCTCCGTTACTTCGCGCCGCTCGATACGGAGGCGGGAGAGCGAAACGCCACCCGCCGCGGGAATCAGTGCCGCTACAGCCAGCAGGCGCGTGGCGCCGTTATCCCCGAAGGATTGCGCGAGGAGGAACGCGGCGAGAACGCTGCCCGCTCCAAAAAAAATCCCGCCCGTTAACGTGATCGTTGCCGGATCGGACTCGTAGCAGGGCGTCATCGCCTCCAGCACGGCGGTGTTCATGATCCCCGCGCTCGCGCCCGTGACCAGAAGCGCAGCCATCTGGTACCAGACCTGCGCCGGTGGCGTTGCCACCGAAAGTAACAGCATGGATGCCGCGGCCAGGAAGTATCCGGCGGCCAGCAATCGCTCAAGCGGGATTGTGCGCGCCAGACGTAACGAGAACATTCCGCCGCCGATTACGCCCACGCCAAGAACAAGAAAATAATTGCCGGCAGTGGCGAAATCGGGATGGATATGGTAACCCCACAGCGGCAGCAAGCCGCCGGGCAAAGCCAGCAGGAATCCGGAGACGACCAGTCCCCGGAGAATCTGCCAGGGCTTCGCGGCCCCACGGGCAACCTCGCGTGCGTCTTGCCCCGGCAGCGGCCGCATGGGTCCTTCGAGCCCGATCGTTCTCAGCTTCAGGGCTGGTGGCGCCACCCTTGGAATTCTACACCAGTACGATCGAAAGACAGCCCTGAGTGCGAAAATCGCGCTTCCCCGATGCGCCTCTATCGATGCCCTTCCGGTGAGGCCGGACACTCCGCACACGATAGTTCCCGGCCGAGAAATGCGTCGCGGCCTTCCTGCGTAATGACCCACTGCCGGGTCGTCCAGGGCGGTTGGTGCCGCATATGCTGCTTATGTCCGCATTCCAGATCGGTAACCCAGTCCCCTTGGTCGTCCTGGTGAAACCCGACGATCCGGCGCCTCATCGCTTTCGAAGAGTTCCAACCAGGTCGGCGGCCCGCTCCACGCCCAATCCCGGCAGCAGCTTGTCGAGTTCCAGTGCAATTTTCAGCGGGGCGGCTGGATCCCAGAAGGTTGCCGTCCCGACCTCTACCAGTAACGCGCCGGCGATCATGAATTCCGCCGCATCTTCGCCGCTTGCGATTCCGCCGATGCCGATTACCGGGATCTTCACCGCGTTTGCCGCCTGATGCACCATGCGAAGCGCTATCGGCTTGATCGCGGGACCCGACAGACCGCCATATCCCGCGCCGATCCGCGCTTGCCGCGATCTTGCATCGATCGCCAGCGAAATGAATGTATTGATCAGCGAAATCGCATCGGCGCCGCTCTGTTCGGCGATCCGCGCGAACGGTTCGATCGCAGCCACATTCGGAGAAAGCTTGACGATTACCGGTCGCCTCGACGCGGTCTTTACATTGGCGACCAGATCGGCCAGAGCCGACTCGTCCACGCCGAAAGCAATCCCACCGTGTTTCGTATTCGGGCATGAAACGTTCAGTTCATAAGCGGCAACGCCCTCCGCATCGTTCAGAACGCGAACCACTTCCACATAATCCTCGGCTGCGTAACCGAACACGTTCGCGATCACGGGAGTCGCGTAACGCCTGAGGCCGGGCAACTTATCCGAGATGAATTTCCGCACGCCCACGTTCTGCAGCCCTACCGAGTTGATCATCCCGGCACGCGCTTCCCAGAGCCGGGGAGCTGGATTTCCCTGGATCGGCTCGCGCGAAAGGCCCTTTACAACGATTCCCCCGAGCAGGTCGAGGTCGACCAGTTTCTCGAACTCGATCCCATAGCCGAAAGTGCCTGAGGCGGCGACCACCGGGTTGCGGAAACGAATTCCGCAAACCGTCATTTCGAGGCGGGTAGTGCGATCGTTCACAAGGCGCCGACTCCCGGGTGGCCGAAAAACATTTGTGAGGAGGAGTGTAACAGAAAGGGTTTAGTGGTAGACTAAACCCTTTAGAGTCAGCGGTAGTATTGGCAGTACTTGATGACGGAAGGTATCCTGGGCGTTAGAGACTGGCGGCAGCAGCGGGGCATCAGCCTTGAAACTATTGCTGCATCGACCAAGTTGAGCGTCCGCCAACTGGAGGCCATCGAGGCTGGTGAGTTCAACCGGTTGCCAGGCGGCATCTATAACACCAACTACATCAGGCAGTATGCGCGCGCCATTGATTTCGACGAAGGCGACCTGCTGGCGTTCTACCAGGACTCCTGCAATCCGCAGAGCTCCGCTTCCCGCGGAGCCACGCCAGCTTCTTCCCGTATTACCGGCGCGCTGTTTCAGCACTGAGCCCCGCTGTGTTCATCCAGTCGAAGCGACGAGTTTCTGCACGTTGTTCGCCTGCCGGCGTATTCGATCGGTAAAGCCGAAGCACCTCGCGCGCCCACGCGCGGGATGCTTCAAGGTGTTACGCTTGAGCCCATGCCGGCCGTCCACATGGTGCGTCAACCCCGGTGTTTCGACCGTTTTCGCTGCATCGGCGCCGCTTGTGAGGACACCTGCTGTAAGGGCTGGGCAGTTCCTGTAGATCGGGATACCTGGGAGAAATACCAGAGCCTCCCCGATTTCCGCATCGCAGGTGCGGCCCTGAGCAGTCTGGTCGAGATCAATCCGGCGAGCTCTTCTTCGATCGACTATGCCAGGATGCGGCTCGAAGGAACGGGGTGTCCCGCGCTCCTTGAAGGTTTGTGCTCGATTCAGCAGACCTTGGGGGAGCCTTACATTCCGGACCTCTGCAGCACTTACCCAAGGGTGTTGAACCTGGCCGGCGCAACAGTTGAAAAGTCTTTCCATCTGTCGTGTCCGGAAACGGCACGATTGGTGCTGAGCGACCCGGAAGCGATGGTTTTGCGCGAGCACATGGAAGAGTTGTTGCCCCATCGTGCGGGTTCTCTCACAGAGGTCGCGGGGGCCGGGGACGAGCGGCTGAACCAGGTTCGAGAGCTGGTGATCCGGGTGATTCAGGAACGATCGCTTCCCTTGTGGCAGCGCATCGCATCTCTGGAGTTCGCACTGGAGAGACTGGCGTGCGCCGACCTGACCCGCGCCGTCATGATTATGGAAAGTCATCTCAGCGGCATGAGGCAGGGGTTGTTTGCGGGCATTTTCGCCGGCCGGCAAGCCGTTCCGGCGCTGCAGATCGAAACTGTTGTGGAGTTGATTGTCGCCCGCATCGGCGCCGATTACACGTCCCCCCGGTTTCTCGACTGCTACCGCGAATTCATGAGCGGTCTTGCCTGGACGAAGGAATCGACCATGGAAGAGCTCGCGGCTCGATATCAGCGGGCCTCGGAGCTTCATTTCCAGCCGTTTGTTCGCCGTCACGAGCATTTGCTGGAAAACTACCTGATTAATTATGTTTTCAGGACTCTCTTCCCGTATCGCCGGAAGCAGCCGAATGGGACGTTTGCGATTGACTCAGGCGGGGAGTCGATGAAGAACGCTTTTCTTCTTCTGCTGGCACATTATGCGATCGTACGAACGGTGCTGATCGGGATGGCCGCGCTGCATAAAGACGATCTGGGTCTCGATCACGCCATCAAACTGGTGCAATCGTACTCGAAGGCTTTTCTGCATAGCAGTTCCTTCGAGGCGGTTGTGATCGAATCTCTGGGAAATGATACAAAATTCCCCACGCATAAAATCATGGCGCTGGTCATGGATTAGGAGGGCTGTTTCAGCACTGAAGAGCGTTACAATCGGGTCGTGCCGAAACACGTCCCAGCCGCATTCCTTCTTCTTTCCGCAACCGTTTGGGCTGCCTCGCCGCTCCCTGTATCACCCCTCGTGGATAAAGTCGATACGACGGCATTCATCCAGGTCGAAGCGAAGAGTTTCGGCAGTCTTTCACCGAAACAGCAGGCCCTCGCTTACTGGCTGAACCAGAGTTCGATTGCGATCGATCCCATCATTTACGATCAGATCTCGCGGTTCGGGCTGCGCCAGAAACGGCTGCTTGAGGCGATCGTGGCGAATAAAGCCAAGGTCGATCCCGCGATCTATGGGAAAATCCTGGAGTTCACCAAACTATTTTGGGCGAACAAGGGAAACCACAACGAACTGACTTCCGCCAAATTCCTGCCGAAGTTTACGGCGGATGAATTGAAGCGCGCCCTCGAACAGGCCGGCCATAAGGACCTCGCGCCGGAGGTGGATGCTCTCAGTCAATCGCTCTTCGACGCGGAATACGAACCTTTGATCACCGCCAAGAGCCCAAGCGGCGGAAAAGATATCGTCCAGGCGAGCGCGAACAACTTCTACTCAGGCGTGACACTGGCGGACGTGAAGAATTTCCCCGAACGGTATCGCTTGAATTCCCGCGTGACGAAGCAGAACGGCAGAATTGTCGAGGAGGTTTATCGCGCCGGGACGCCTGACGGAAAAATCCCGCCTGGGCTCTATGCGGAGTATCTGAAAAAGGCTAATGAATCGCTGGCGAAGGCCGCCGGTTATGCCGATCCGGCGCAGGCGAAAGTGATTGCCGATCTCATTCGCTACTACCAGACCGGCGAGTACAGGGACTGGCTGCAGTTCGATGCCGATTGGGTACAGAACAACGCGCCTGTCGATTTCGCGAACGGTTTCATCGAGGTTTATCGCGATGCGCGCGGCGCGAAAGGAACGTCGCAGAGCTTCGTATCCATTACCGATCGGGATGTTTCGAACGCGATCGGCAAGATCGCAGCAAACGCGCAGTATTTCGAAGACCGTGCGCCATGGGATGCGCGCTACAAAAAGCAGGGCGTGAAGCCTCCCATCGCCAATGCGGTAGAAACGACGATAGAGACCGGCGATTTTCATGTCACCACTATCGGCGACAATCTGCCGAACGAAGACGAGATCCACGCGAAATACGGATCGAAAAGCTTCCTCTTTTTCGGAAGCTCCCACGCGATTGAAGAGGTGACCGGCTCTGTTATGATCGACGAATTCGGGGCATCGCCCGAGGAAATCGCCCGGTCGAAAAAGTACGGAATCGAAGCCGGCGATCTGCTGACCGAGATGCATGAGGTAATCGGGCACGGTTCGGGTAAATTGAGCCCGAAGCTGACGCACGAGGCTGCATCTTACCTGAAAGAGTACTTCTCCTCGCTGGAGGAAGCCCGGGCCGATCTGATGGCGCTGTGGAATGTTTTCGATCCGAAGCTGAAGGAACTCGGGCTGGTTTCGTCGGACGAAGTGGGAAGAGCGATGTACGACGATGCGGCTCGAGTCATGCTGACTCAACTGCGCCGTATTCCCAGGGGCGACACGATCGAGGAGGATCACGAGCGCGACCGCCAGTTGATCGGCCGCTACATTATGGACAAAACCGGCGCGATCGCGATGGAGGATCGCAACGGCAAAACGTACGTGGTAGTGAAAGATTACAAAAAAATGCGCGAAGGAGTCGGTATGCTTCTGGCCGAGCTGATGCGCATCAAAGCAGAGGGCGATTATGACGCCATCAAAGCGCTGATCGACAAATACGGCGTCCATTTCGATCCGAAGCTGCGCGACCAGGTTGTCGCGCGATACCAGAAATTGAACCTGCCTACCTACTGGACGGGGATCAACTCCGATCTGACTGCGCAGTTCGACGCCGCGGGCAATGTCACGAAGGTGGATATCGAGTATCCGCGCGATTATGTGAAGCAGCAGTTGCGCTACAGCGCGATGTACGCGAAACCGTAGCTTCAGCGGCCCGCGGCGGCGTCCGCCAGGTTGTCGTTGAACCACTGAATCGTGCGTTCCAGCAGATCCTGCACGTGCTCGGGCTTGCGAATGGCGTGACCTTCCCCCTGATAGACCACTAACTGCGTCTTGACTCCCAATGTTTTGAGGGCGTGCCAGTATTCGTAAGATTGTGGGGCGGGGCACTCGGCGTCGCTGTCTCCCACGGCAACCAGCGTCGGCGTTTTCACGTTCCGGATAAAGTTAATGGGCGAACTTCGTGCATAAACCGCGGGATTGTTATATGCCGTCGACCCGAAATACGGAATCATCCACTGATCGATGAGGTTCTCGCCGTAGTAGCTCTGCCAGTTCGCGATGCCCGCGCCCGCGACGGCGGCATGAAATCGATGGGTTTGCGTAATCGCCCACATGCTCATGTAACCGCCATAGCTCCAGCCTGCGATACCAAGCCGGTTGGGATCCACGGGCAAAGTCCTGATCACCGTATCGACGCCGAAGAGGATGTCGCGCAAGTCCCCCTGGCCGATATCTTTGACGTTGCCTCTCGCAAAGGCCTCGCCCTCCCCGAAGCTGCCGCGGGGATTCGGGAATAATACGAAATAGCCCTGGCTCGAGAGCAAAGTCATATCGAACGCGCCGGGCCATGCCGGTTTCTTCGCTGCAGCCGGTCCGCCATGCACGGACACCACCATGGGGTACTTCTTCGACGGGTCGTAGTTCACGGGATACATCAGCCAACCCTGCACATCGAAGTCATCGCTCTTCCAGTGCAGCTTTTCCGTTTTGCCCCAGAGCGGCTTCAATGCGTCGTTGGTGTGGGTTTTTTGCGTCCATTCGTTCGCGGGGCCGGCCCACACTTCAGGCGCCAGTGTCCATGAACTGCGAATGGATGCGATGGTTTTTCCGTCGCTTGATGCGGAGACGACATCCTCGCCGCCGCGCAGCGATTCCTCCCCGGTCCAGATCGTTTCGGCGTTCCGGGTGGAGGGATCGAGCGTCGCAATGGCCGTCCCGCCGTCGACGGCCTCGGTGAAGAGAATCCTTCCGGAAGGAAGCCACCGGATCCAACTGGGGGAACTCTTCCGGATCGGCGTAACGTCGTGCGGATCGACTCCGCCGGTAGCGGGAATCGTATAAATGTCACCGCCGGTTGAGCCCTCGTCGCTCATGATGCCGCCGATGAATGCGATCTGCTTTCCGTCCGGAGACCAGCGCGGATTCGCGATCTGCATGGGAGCCTGGTAGACGGGGTGAACCTCGCCCGACGACGCGGAAATGGTGTAAAGCTGCGCAATCCACCAGTTGTTATCGCCGTTGCCTTTGGCTGCCGTGTAGGCTAAATGATCGCTGTCCGGAGCCCAATCGAATTCGTAAATGTAAGTATCTGCTGGGCTGATTGGGTTCGTTTTGTCAGAACGTGGATCGACGAGGGCGAGGCGCTGCTCATAAATATGTTCTTCCACCACCCCGGAATCTTTGGTGAACGGCTCCAGCGGCCCAGCTGCCCGCGGGGCGTTTTCGGTAAACAGAATGGCGATCTTCTTCCCATCGGGAGACCAGCGCGGGGCAGCCAGGAAGCCGGTCAGACTGGTGACCTTATGCGCGCCTGGACTTCCCGCAGTTTGAACGTAGAGTTCGAGCTGGCCCGACCTCTCGGTATCCGACAGAAATGCGAACTGCTTGCTGTCGGGCGACCATGCGATGCTGTGCTCGGCATGGGGCGTCTTGGAGTCGGAGACTTTCTGCGCGGTTGCACGCGGCTTCGAAAGATCGAGCAGGAAAATCTCGGAGTTGCGCGACTGCGTATTGTCGGGATTGCGAAGCGAGACCGTCCAGGCGACATAACGTCCGTCGGGCGAGACAGCCGTTTCGCGATACTGGGTGGTTCCGGAAACGGTCGAGAGTAGCTGCGGAACGGTCTCCCCGGAGGCTATCGCGAGGGCGAAAACGGTGAGGAACAAGCTACGGCGTAGCACACTATTAGTGTACTGACAGAAAAACGAATGAATATTGCACCTTACGGTTCCTGGAAATCGCCCATTACTTCGGATCTGATCGTGGGGCAATCGATCGGGCTTTCGGAGGTCCGGATCGACGGCGAAGATATTTACTGGCTCGAATCGCGTCCGCACGAAGCGGGACGGTGCGTGGTGGTGCGCCGGGTCCAGGGCAGCTCTTCCGGCGAAGACCTGAATCCCGATCCGTTCAATGTCCGCACACGCGTTCATGAATATGGCGGCGGGGCATGGACGGTCTCGGCCGGAGTGCTCTTTTTTTCCAATTTCTCCGACGGTCGGCTATACCGGTTGGATCGCGGAAGCCACTGGCCGTACGCTCTTACTCCTGAAAGCAATTGGCGGTTTGCGGATGGAATCATCGATACGCGCCGGCATCGATGGGTCGGTGTGCGGGAGGATCACGACAACAATCAGGAGCCCGTCAATACCATCGTGTCAATCGATAACGATCACGGTTCGGAGACTGGCGTTGACGTGCTGGCGTCCGGCCATGATTTCTATTCCTCGCCGCAACTCTCGCCGGATGGGCGTTGGTTGGCTTTCCTAGCCTGGGACCATCCGAACATGCCCTGGACCGGCACTGGCCTTTACGTGTTGCAGTTGGGACCAGAAGGGAAGCCGGTTTCGGAGCCACTCCTGATTGCAGGTGGGAAAAGCGAATCGATATTCCAGCCGGCGTGGGCGCCGGACGGGTCGGCGCTGTTCTTTGTGTCCGACCGTTCCGGATGGTGGAATCTCTACCGGCAGAAATCGCGCGCGCCCGCTGAGGCGCTGGCCCCGATGGACGCCGAATTCGGTCAACCCCAATGGGTCTTCGGAATGTCCACGTACGCCTTCGCTGAGGGTGGGCGCGTATTCTGTTCGTACGTGTCGAAGGGGCTGGGCCGGCTGGGCGTCATTCATCTGGAAACGGGCGGCTTGAGGACGCTCAATGTGCCGTGGACGGATTTCTCATCGGTGCGGGCGAGAGGCGACCGCGTGGTGTTTCGGGGCGGATCGGCCTCCACGCCGGCGAGCATTGTCCTCATGGATGTCGACTCGGAAACAACGGAGGTTCTGAAGCATTCGACCACCGTCGCGTACGACCCCGAGCTGGCGCAATACTTCACTCAGGTGGAAGCGATCGAGTTTCCCACCGAGCAGAACAAGACGGCGTTCGGACTTTATTATCCTGCGTCGAATCCGGATTACGCAGCGCCCGAGGGCGATCGGCCTCCTCTCCTCGTCAAGTGCCATGGTGGCCCTACTTCCGCTGCCTCAAGCACTCTGGACCTGCGAATTCAGTACTGGACAAGCCGCGGCATTGCGGTGCTGGACGTGAACTACGGCGGCAGTACGGGCTATGGACGCGAATATCGCGAACGCCTGGACTCCAACTGGGGCATTGTCGACCTCGACGATTCCGTCAACGGCGCGCGCTTTCTCGCCGGGCAGGGACTGGTGGATGGCGAGCGGTGCGTGATTACCGGCGGCAGCGCGGGCGGATACACCACGCTGGCGGCTTTGACTTTTCGCGATTACTTCAAGGGCGGCGCGAGTCACTATGGCGTCAGCGATCTGGCCGTGCTCGCGCGCGATACGCATAAATTCGAATCGCGATATCTTGACTCGCTTATCGGACCGTATCCCGAGAAGGAAGATTTGTATCGGGAACGGTCGCCGATCGCGCACGTTGAGCTTCTTTCCGCTCCCGTGATTTTCTTCCAGGGCGATGAAGACAAGGTGGTGCTGCCGAACCAGACCGAACTGATGGTGGAAGCGCTCAGGGCGAAGGGCACGCCTGTGGGTTACCTGCTGTTCACCGGAGAGCAGCACGGATTTCGCAAAGCGGAGAATATCAAGCGGGCTTTGGATGCGGAACTGTATTTCTACGCCGTGAATGTGTTCCGGACGGGCCTGATTTTTTGAGTCCCAAAAATGCGAAGCTAAAGTTGAAAAGGAAATGCCATGGCCTGTACTCACACGGATCAAATTCACCCTGTGAAACCGCACACACGCGGCTGTGAAGAATGCCTGAAAATGGGCGACACCTGGGTTCACTTGCGCCTCTGCATGACCTGTGGCCATGTAGGCTGCTGCGATTCCTCGAAGAACAAGCACGCTACGAAGCACTTCCACGCCATTCACCACCCGATCATGAGGTCGATCGAGCCCGGCGAGAACTGGGGCTGGTGCTACGTCGATGAAATCGAGCTCGAATTCGATCGAGCGGGACACGCCGGTTAGACCCGCCGGTTAAGACCCGGCTGCTACGATAATCTTTCACTCCACAACCAATGAGATCCCGCGTACTGTCGGGCGTGCAGCCGTCCGGCAATCTGCATATCGGCAACTATCTCGGCGCACTGGCGAACTGGGTCAAAATCCAATACGACTACGAGAGCATTTTCTGCATCGTCGACCTCCACGCGATCACGGTTTACCAGAATCCCGATGAGCTTCGCGCCAAGATCCGCGAACTCGCCGGGCTGTTTCTCGCCGCTGGGATCGATCCGAAGTCGTCCCGTATCGTAGTGCAGTCGAGCGTTCCCGGCCATGCGGAGTTGGCCTGGATGCTGACCTGCGTCACTCCCATGGGCTGGCTTGAACGCATGACGCAGTTCAAAGCCAAGGCCGCCGCGCAGGAATCCGTGGGGGATGGTCTCTTCCAATATCCCGTCCTCATGGCGGCCGATATTCTGCTCTATCAGGCGGCGATTGTACCCGTGGGCGAGGACCAGATGCAGCACCTCGAACTCACGCGCGATATCGCCCAGCGCTTCAATTCGCTCTATGGCGATACTTTCACCGTGCCCGCGACGAGGCTGCCCGCGGTGGGCGCGCGGATCATGGGACTCGACGATCCCACGATGAAAATGAGCAAATCGGCGTCGGGCTCCGGGCACGCAATAGCGTTGCTCGACCCGCCGGATCGTATTCGCAAAACGATCATGCGTGCGACCACGGATTCGAATCCCGCGGTCGATTTTGAAACGATGGGCCCAGGTGTGGCAAACCTTTTGAGCATCTTTCATGCGTTCTCCGATTGGACATACGACCGGATGCGCGACCATTTCTCGGGACTGCGTTATGGGGATTTGAAGAAGCAGGTGGCGGAAATGGTGATCTCGAAACTGGACCCGGTTCAGCAGCGCTATCGCGAGATTACTTCGGATCCCGGATACCTCGATGCGGTTCTGCGCGAGGGCGCGGAGGCTGTGATCCCGATTGCGAATTCAACGGTGGAACTCGTGAAACAGCGCATGGGGCTTTACACCCCCGCGTAGATGCCGTTACCGCTTCCTCACGGTCGCGGCTCGGAATCAATGTGGTTTTTACTGAGATGGAAGCCGCGACTGTAAAGGAGCGGTAACGAAATCGCAGAGACAGTCCGCGCAGTGCCGCTTACCTGTGGTGGCCGGCGCTGTTCGCGTCTACTTTTACAGGGACTACGATCTTGTCAGGCCCATGCTCGCGAACCGTAGCGATCACGTCTTTGAGCACATCTTCGCTTTCGTCCGTTTGCAGTTCCCGTTTCAACCGGCGCAATGCCACGCTCACAACATCGCGGTGCCGCAGTTCGTCGCCCGCGCCGCGATTGATGAGTTCCAGCCAAAGCCCGTGCGTCAGATCCACATCCTCCGGCCAGAGCCGCGGCGGATGCGGCCCGAGGTTAAAGTACATCGATTCATTCGGGTCCGGCAACACGACCTCGAGCGATAGCGAAGGGCGAGGTACCGGCAGTTCTTCCCACGCAACGCCGACGCGCCGCCCCTGCTCGGCGGGCGTCAGATTGGGTGAGAGGCCCGTAACCAG
This sequence comes from Bryobacteraceae bacterium, assembly GCA_049516355.1. Taxonomy (GTDB): domain Bacteria; phylum Acidobacteriota; class Terriglobia; order Bryobacterales; family Bryobacteraceae; genus BOG-234. The sequence goes on from JBEKTF010000088.1 coordinate 20,528, forward strand.
CCGGGCGGATTTCAAAACCGACGCCGTCTGCACGATCGCCAGCCAAGGCTCGGTACCGCCGACGGTCAAAAGTTCCACGTGCTTGCCCGCCTTTTCCGCGAGGCCGACGACGCGCGAAAACACGACATTTTCCTGGTCCGCGAACATCTGGTCCGCCTCCAGACCATGCTCGCCCGAGGCCGCCTGCGTGACGACTTTCACGGTTACCACCACGATGTCCTGACGCCGCGTATCGGTTTTCTCCAGCGTTTTTTGCAGGTGTTCGAGGTGAGTCGGATTACGCACCGCAACAAGAATATTGCCTGGCCGGATGTGGAGTGTTTCGGGAGAAACTTCTTCCGTGGAATGAAGACGAAATTGTTCATTCTCCTGCCCCATCACGTGCGCCTTCAGGACGTGCCGCTTCCGGTTGTAGCGTTCCGAGAATTCGAACACCAGGTAGAATGCCACGGTGAAAGCGATGCCGGAAATGGTCGCGACCTTCTTCGTCAACACGTTGATCCCGGCGAGAAGGAACAGCGTGGCGGTGATCATGGCCAGGCCCAGCGGGATTTCCTTGCCCCCGATGCGGAAGTTCAACGGGACCTTCCATTCGCGCGCGTGCGGCATCTTGTAGCGCAGCACCAGAACCGAAAGGGAGTTGAAGGTGAAACTCCACGCCACTCCGAAAGCATATGCTTCGCCCAGCATTTCAATATCGCCGCGGCTGACGACGATGGTGGTCAATTGCAAAAGGGCAATGATATTGATGATGCGGCTGGTAGTGCCGAAGCGCCGGTGGGGCTTGCGGAACCATTCGGTCAGGACGCCGTCTTCCGCCACTCGATTCACTACGCCATTCGAACCGATCAGCGCCGTGTTCACGGCCCCGGAGAGGATCAGCACGCCCACCAGAACGACGAATGCGTGAAAAGCGAGTCTCAGCCCGAGAGGTCCGGCGAGGAACATCGAGAGGCCGCCGATCAGGTTGTCGAG